>CANJXD010000015.1 GCA_947478535.1 Acetobacteraceae bacterium | reverse complement strand
GCGCAGCTTGCTACGCTCGTAGAAAGGGCGGTTCTCGGCAGTCCACATCGTCAGACCCTGCGAATCGGCTGGGACCACAGCGAATCACAAGAGACTCAAGGGATTCAACATCTTCGGAGACGGACACTAAGGTGGAGCGTGAGGGTGCGCCACTTGAGACAAGCTGGGTCCCGTGATGGCAAAGCCCTACGCCGCGCAGCTCGCGGATTTCACCCATGCGCTGCGCTATGAGGATATTCCGGAGCCGGTGCGGCGGCGGGCGAAGCACCTGATACTGGATGCGATCGGCCTCGGCCTGGCCGCCACGCGGCATGATTTCGCCGCGCCGATGCTCCGCGGCATCCAGGCCTTCGGCGAAGGCGGCACGAGCCCGGTGCTGGGCAGCGCCGTGACGCTGACGCCGCGCAACGCCGTCCTGATGAACGCCGCGCTGATGCACGGGCTCGATTACGACGACACGCATATGAAGGCGATCGTGCATGGCACGTCCTTCTGCGCGCCAACAGCGCTGGCCTGCGCCCATGAGGCGGGCGGCACGGGGCGGGATGTCATCACCGCCTATGTCGCCGGCATGGAAGGCGCGATCCGGCTCGGCATGGCGGTGAAGGGCGGCTTTCATCAGGGCGGCTTCCACGCCACCGGCATCCCCGCGCATTTCGGCGCGGCGCTGATCGCGGGGAAGCTCTATGGGCTGGACGCGGCGCAGATCGCGGCCGCCCAGGGCATCGCGGCCAGCACGGCTTCGGCCATCCAGGTCTTCCTGGAGGAAGGCGCCTGGTCGAAGCGCATGCATCCCGGCTGGGGCGGCGTCGGCGGCATCACCGCCGCGCGGCTCGCGCAGCACGGCTTCGTCGCACCCTCCCGCCCCTATGAGGGCCGCTTCGGCCTGTTCCATAGCCACCTGCAGGAACACGCCGGCGATGTGGACTATGCGCTGATCACGGCAGGGCTTGGGGAGGTATGGGAAACCGCGGCGATGGCGGTGAAGCCATACCCCATCTGCCACTTCCTGCATGGCTGCGCCGAAGCGGCCTCGATCCTGTACCGGGACCACGCACCGCAGCCGGAGGACATCGCCGCGCTGCGCGCCTATGTCGCGGCGCCCACGCTCGCCATCGTGACGGAGCCGCTGGACCGCAAGCGCCGCCCGACGATGGATTACGAGGCCAAGTTCAGCGCCCAGTTCGTCACCGCGGCCAGCCTGCTGCGCGGCCGCTTCGGCCTGAAGGAGCTGGAGCCGGAAAGCCTCGCCGATCCGCGCCTGCTTGGACTGTCGGAGCGGGTGGAGGTGCTGGTGGACCCGGACACCGCCTTCCCCGCCGCCTATTCCGGCGGGGTCGAGGTGACGCTCCGCGACGGTCGCATCCTGCGCCAGCATGTCCGCATCAATCGCGGGGCCGGCGAGCGCGTGCTGACCGATGCGGAGATCGTCGAGAAATACGGGGACACCGCCGCTATCGCGATCGATGCGAGCCGGGCGGAGCGCCTGCGGGATGCCGTGCTGGGGATGGAGGATGTGCCGCTTGCGGAGCTCTGGCGGCTGCTCGCCGCGGGGTGAAGCGCGGCTGCGGGCGCTCGTAGACCAGCGTTATGTGTCCCGTTGATCTGACGATTTTCCTGGTGGATGGCACTGTGCCATTGAAGGTCGATGGGGCCGCCGGACGCCAGCCGTCGGCGCAGACCCCCACGAACGGTCAGATCGGGCTGTCGCGCAGCGCGTGGGCAAGGGGCGGGATGTCGTCGAGCATCATGACCAAGGCGGGCGGCGCACGGAGCTGGACCGGCCCCGTGATCGACTGCGATGTCCACGCGAATATTCCCTCCCTCGACGCGCTGTTCCCCTACCAGGACCCGATCTGGGTCGAATTCGCGCGGGAGCGGGGCTGGAAGGGGCCAGTGCTCGGCGTCACCTACCCGCCGGAGGCGGAGACGACGGCGCGCCCGGAATGGAAGCCCGCCAAGGGCCTTCCCGCCACCGATATCTCGATGCTGCGGGAGTACATCCTCGATCCCTGGAAGGTCGAGACGGCGATCCTCAACTGCTACTACTACGTCGAGGGGCTGCGGCACCCGGACTGGGCGGCGGCGATCGCGCGTTCGATGAATGACTGGGTGATCGAGCACTGGCTGGAGAAGGATAGCCGGCTGCGCGCCTCCATCAGCATCCCGGCGCGGGATCCGGTGGCGGCGGCGCGGGAGATCGACCGTGTCGGCGGGCATCCCGGCTTCGTCCAGGTGCTGCTGCCCGTGCGCACCAACGGCCTTTATGGCCAGCGCGCCTTCTGGCCGATCTTCGAGGCGATCACGCGGCACGACCTGGTCGCCGGCATCCATTGGGGCGGCCAGTCCGAAGGCGCGCCATCGCCGACCGGCTATGCCTCCTACTACGCCGAGGAAATGGTGGCGGAGACGCAGGTCTTCGCCTCCCAGCTCACCAGCCTCATCATCGAGGGATTGTTCCAGAAATTCCCGACCCTGCGGGTTTCCATGCTGGAAGGTGGCTTCACCTGGGTGCCAACCTGGGCGTGGAACCTGAACAAGAAGTGGAAGGGGCTGCGGCGCGAGATTCCCTGGGTGAACCGCCCGCCGACCGAGATCATCCGCGACCATATCCGCTTTTCCACCACGCCGGCCGATATGGGCCCGCCGGAACAGATGCGGCGGATCCTGGACTGGCTCGGCACCGAGGACATCCTGATGTTCGCCAGCGACTACCCGCATCTGCACCATGACGACATCGACGCGCTGCTGGCGCTGATGTCGGACACGATGCGGGCCAATGTGATGGCCGAGACGGCACGCCGCTGGTACCGGCTGTGACGGGGAAAGGGAGGACGGCATGACCATTCGCGCAGGCCGCATCGCCGGCCAGGCTCCGGCAACGGTCCCGGAACGCATTCCTGTCATCGACGTGGATTTCCACCCGATGCCGCGCCACTGGGATGCCGACGTCGTCAAGTTCATCCCACAGAAATGGCGCGACTACATTGCCCGCTACGGTCTCGGCCAGGGCAGCGCGACGCTGATGGGCACGCCGCCGCAGCGCGAATTCACCCATCGGCTGGACGCGATCGACAACAGCGGCCGTGTCGCCGTGGACCCCCTTTTCGCCCGCGGCCAGGTGCTCGACGAATACGACCTGAGTGCAGCGATCCTGACCTGCGTGTCGCCCTTCCCGCCCTGCGGCCCGAACCGGCCCACGGAATTGGCGCAGGTGCTGAATCGCGCCTTCAATGACGTCATCCGCGAAATCTGGCTGCCGGCCGATCCCCGCTACTACGGCTCCATCGCCATCGCGCGGGACCTGCACGGCATGGTGGATGAGGTGCGGCGCTGCAAGGAAGGCCCGGACGGCGACCGCTTCGCGCAGGTGCTGATCTCCCCCGCCGGGACGGAACCCCTGGGCAAGCCGCGCTACTGGGACCTGTTCGAGGCCTGCGCGCATTACAACCTGCCACTTGCCTGCCATGTCCCGCCGATGGGGCCGAAGGGCACGGCGGGCGGGTCCACGACCTACTATTGCGAGCTTCACATGAACCTCGCCTCCTTCCCGATGACGATCGTGCCGAGCATGATCTTCGAAGGCGTCTTCGACCGTTTCCCCACGCTGAAGGTGGCGTTGGTCGAGCTCGGCTGGTCCTTCGCACCGATGCTCGCCTGGCGGCTGGACGCGGTCTATGACCGCCTGCGGGCGGAACTGCCGCATCTGAAGCGCCGGCCTTCTGAATACATGCGCGACCATTTCTGGTTCGCCAGCCAGCCGATCGAGGAGCCGGAGCGGCCGGAGCATCTGGACAGCGTCTATCGGATGTTCGAGGAGTCGGGCTTCGCGGACAAGCTGTTGTATGCGTCGGACTATCCGCATTGGGATTTCGACGCGCCGGCGGAATTGATGGGGCGCACCATCCGATGGACCGGCGTCGTCGCGTCCTGGGTGAGAATGCCAGCAGCCTCTATCGGATTCCGCTGAAGCCGAATTCCGGCATCATCGCCCATCCTCACGCCCAGGCGGCCTGACGAGAGCGGAGGCGGACGCGCCATGCAGGCCTGCGAACTCATCACGCTGACGCGTCGGTCCGGCAATCTCCGCAACCCTGAGCGACTGGCGGAAGCGCTTTCCGCCATTGCCGCCTTCGTCAAGGCGTCACCGGTCATGGATGGCCTGGGTGGGGACAATCTTCTCGGATGCTGGATCACCGAATTCGGCCCGCAGAACCGCCTGCTGCTGCTGCGCGCCTACCCCACCGCCGCCGCGATGCAGGAGGAGCGGATGCGCGTGCTGCGCTGCACCGATCCCTTCGTCCCCGCCGCGATGCTGCACACGATCTCGCTGGAGGGCTTCATGCCCTTCGAGAGCCTGCCACCGGTCATCGGCGGGGATTTCGGCCCCTACTACGAATTCCGCACCTATCGCCTGCGGATCGGCGGGTTGGCGCCGACCATCGCGGCCTGGGGCCAGGCCATGCCCGCACGCAGCCGCATCTCGCCCCTGGTCGCGGCCATGCACGCGCTGGACGGCGAACCGCGCTTCATCCACATCTGGGCCTATCGGGACCTCGCCTCCCGCGAAAAGCTGCGGGCGGAAGCCTTTGCGACCGGCGTCTGGCCCGCCCCGGGCACGCCGCAATTGCTGACGGAGGATCTCCGCAGCGATCTCTATTTCCCCACCGCGATCTCGAAGCTGCGCTGAGCCCCCAGGCAATCGCTGGAAGGTAGCGCGGCCGGGCCGGCGCCGACGGCCCTCAGTTCAGCCTTTGGCGCAGTTCCTCCAGCAATCCGCGCACGCGCAGTGCCTGGACCCCTTCGGGCGCCAGCATCAGGAAGCGCTCCAGGCACTGGATGGCCGCCGCGATGTGGTCCAGGCGCTGGTGCATCAGCCCGGCTTCCCGCCAGAGCGGCGCGGCGTCCGGGGCGATGCGCAGCATGTCTTCGGTGCAGGCGACGGCGCCCGGCAGGTCCCCATCCCGCAACCGGCGGACCTTGATGTTGTTCTGCAGGCGCAGCAGCACGGCACGGTTGCCCATCGGGGCCAGGGTGTCCGGGCCGAGTTCAGCCTGCTCGCCCACGAACTTCTTCAGCAGCGATCGCAGGGCGCGGGCTTCCATCTGTTCGCCGCCGGTGAAGACATCCACCACCACCTGGCCGCGCCCGGTCAGCGCCAGCAGGAAATGGCCAGGGAAATCCACCCCATGCGCCGCCCAGCCCGCCGCTTCCGCCGCATGCAGCCACAGGATGCCGAGGGAGACGGGCAGCCCCCGCCGCCTTTCAATCACCCGCAGCAGATTGGCGTTGGCCATGTCCTCATAGGTCTCGGTATCCCCTTCGAAGCCGAATTCGCCTTGCAGCACGCCGGCCAGCGCGGCACGCCGCCGGGCGAGGTCCCCGCCATCGGCCACAGGGTCCGCGGCCGCGGCGCGAACGGCGGCGCGGGCGATCGCCGTCAGCGTTTCCGCCCCGGCGCGCCAATCGGCCTCGGGCGCATCGATGCGCGCGAGTTGCAGCGCGGCCGTCGCGATATCGATCTCCACTTCCGGCAACTGCCCGACGGCGTCGAGCGCGGCGCGGGCTTCCTCACGGGACATCGGCTCAGGCTTCGGTCTTCGGGACCATGCGGCCGATCCGCCGGCCGCCGAACAGGTGGACGTGGAAATGCGGCACTTCCTGGCCGCCATCCTCACCCATATTCGACAACAGCCGGTAGCCGCCGGCCTCCAGCCCCAGCGCCCGGGCGACCTGGCCGACAGCGCGCCAGAAACCGGCGATCTCGGCATCCGTCGCGCTGGCGGTGAAATCGGCAATGGAGACGTAGGCGCCCTTCGGGATCACCAGCACATGCACCGGAGCCTGCGGGTTGATGTCGTGGAAGGCGAGGGCGAAGGCGTCATCATGCACCGCCTTGCAGGGGATTTCCCCTCGCAGGATGCGAGCGAAGATATTGCTGCTGTCATAGGGCGGCAGGCCGGTCACGCGCATCGATCGCTCCCGCAGGCGCTTCAGGGATGGAGCATCTGTTCTGGCGGGGCGGGGCCGAAGGTGCAAGCGGTGTGCCCCTGCCCGGCCACGGCCAGCGCTGCCCGCCGCTACGGCAGCTTGGTAGTTTGCGCCGCGCGCACCAGGCCCTTCGGCCGGGCCGCCTTTTCCGCGATGCCGGAAATGCCCTGCCGCCGGGCGAGCTCCGCCCATACCTCAGCCGGCGGGATGCCCGCATCCACCCACAGCACCATCAGGTGATACAGCAGGTCGGCGCTTTCCAGCACGGTCTGGCCCCGATTGCCGAGCGTCGCCTCGATCACGCATTCCACGGCTTCCTCGCCGAGCTTCTGCGCCACCTTGGCCGTCCCGCGCGCCAGCAACCGGGCGGAATGGGAGGTTTCCACATCGCCGGCGGCGCGGCGGGCTTCCACGGTGCGCCACAGCGCATCGAGGATGCTGGCCTCCGCCCCCTCCACCGCGAAGGGCGCCAGCGCGCCAGCGCCGGCGGCAATCGCCTTCGGCATGGTCAGCGCCTCCGGCACCGGGATGGCGGGGGGAATCGGTAGGATAGCGGCGACCCTCAGCGCCCGTCGCTTCGCCTTGGGCAGCTTCGGCGTCAGCCCCGGCATCACCTTCGCCTTGACCGCTTTCGGCTTTGCAGATTTGGGCTTTGCCAGCTTTGGCTTCAGGACCTTGGCCTTCAGGACCTTCGCCTTTGGGGCCTTCGCTCTCGCGGTCTTTGCTTTCGCCTTCGCGGGCTTCGGCTTCGCCTTGGTTGCCATGGCCTTGGCCATCACGCGGCCTCCTGCATCGGGCGGATCGGCAGGCCGGCGGCGGCCAGCGCCGCCTTCGCCTCGGCAATCCGCATCTGGCCATAATGGAACACGCTGGCGGCCAGCAGCCCCGTTGCCCCTGCCTTCGCGCCCTCGACGAAATGGCTGACATCGCCCACCCCGCCGGAGGCCACGATCGGCAGCCGCACCGCCGCCCGCGCCGCCCGCAGCAGCCCGAGGTCGAAGCCCTGGCGCGTGCCGTCCCGGTCCATCGAGGTCAGCAGAATTTCCCCCGCCCCGCGCGCCTCGGCCTCACGGCACCAGGCAATGGCGTCGATCCCGGTGCCGCGCCGCCCACCATGGGTGAACACCTCCCACGTGCCGTCGCCGCTCGATCGCGCATCGACAGCGACCACGATGGCCTGGCTGCCGAAGGCCTCCGCGCCGCGCGTCACCAAAGCGGGGTCCGACACGAAGGCGGAATTGATGGAGACCTTGTCGGCGCCGGCCAGCAGCAGGCGGCGCATATCCTCCACCGCGCGAACACCGCCGCCGACGGTCAGCGGGATGAACACCTGTGCCGCGGTGCGGGAGACGACGTCGAGCATCGTGTCCCGCCCCTCATGGCTCGCGGTGATGTCGAGGAAGGTGATTTCGTCGGCACCTTCATGGTCATAGATCCGCGCCTGCTCCACCGGGTCCCCGGCATCACGCAGTTCGAGAAAATTGACGCCTTTGACGACGCGGCCGTCCTTGACGTCGAGGCAGGGGATCACGCGCAGGGCAAGCAAAGCGGGCGCTCCGCAGGAAGGGAATGGTCCAGGGGCGGACGCGGCGGTGATTGCGACCTGCGGCGCCGCCGGTCAAGCGACGCTGCTGTGTACAGAACAGCCAAGTCGGGCCCCCGACCGGTCAGGCCGCCGCCAGCACCAGCGCCGCGCGCGGATCGACGCGCCCATCATACAGCGCGCGGCCCAGGATGGCGCCGGCCACCACGCCCTCCGCCCGCAGCGCCACGATATCATCGGTGGAGGCGACGCCGCCGGAGGCGATGACGGGCATGGTCACGGCCCGCGCCAGCGCCGCGGTCGCTGTGACATTCACCCCGCTCAGCATCCCGTCGCGGGCGATATCGGTATAGATCACCGCCGCGGCGCCCGAACCCTCGAAGGCTTTCGCGAGTTCGACGGCGGTGGTGCTGCTCGTCTCCGCCCAGCCTTCGGTCGCCACGAAGCCGTCCCGCGCATCGATGCCCAGCGCCACGCGGCCGGGGAAGGCGCGGCAGGCGGCGCGGGCGAAATCGGGGTCCTTCACGGCGGCGGAGCCCAGGATGATGCGGGTCACCCCGGCGGCGAGCCAGGCTTCGGCCGTGGCCATGTCCCGGATGCCGCCGCCCAATTGCACGGAAAGGCCCGGCACGGCGGCGATGATGCCGGTGACGGCGGCGACATTGGCGGGCTTGCCGGCGAAGGCGCCGTCGAGGTCCACCACATGCACCCAGGCGAAGCCCTGCGCGGCGAAGGACGCGGCCTGCGCGCCGGGATCATCGGCATAGACCGTGGCCTGTGCCATGTCCCCGCGCTTGAGGCGGACCACCTGCCCGCCCTTGAGGTCGATGGCGGGATAGAGCGTGAAGGACATTCTCTATGCCCTCAGGTGCCGGGCGCCGGCATCCGCCGGCTTGGCTTCGCGGCACTGGCCGCGGGCGCCATTCGGCGCCTCGGCCCGCGGCGCGGGCCGCCTTGTCGTGAGCATCTGCCGCATGGTCACCCGCCCCCGATCAGGCTTTCCGTGCTGCGCCCTCGGCCGGGCTCCAGCAGCTTGTAGTAGAAATGGCCGGCGACGGTCCGCGCCTCCACCCGCGCATAGGCGGGATGCGTGCCCCATCGGACGTAGCCCAGCCCCTCGAACAGCGCGATGGCGCGGGTCTGCGTCTCCCGCACGTCGAGGTTCAGCACGCGGATGCCAGCGCCGGCCGCATATTCCTCGGTGCGGGACACCAGCGTGCGCGCCAGCCCATGGCCGCGCGCATAGGGCGCGATATAGGCGTGAGTCAGTTGCGCCGCGAAGGCCTGCGCCTCGTTGTTGCGGGGCGGGCGGACCAGCTGCGCGCTGCCGACGACGGTCCCGTCCAGCCGCGCCACGAACAGCGTGCGGTCCGGCACCAGCAGCACGCCTTTGAAGTGCCGCGCCAGCGCCGCGCGATCCTGGCTCAGCACCCAGCCGAAGCCGCCGCCCTCGATGATCGCGGCGTTGGTGGCCTCGCAGAGATCGTCCAGGTCCGGCTGTGAAATTTCGGTGGCGATGTCCACCGCCAGCGCATGCTCTCCGCCGCGGCGGATGGTCGCGCTCATGGTGTCCATTCCAGGAAATTGGCGAGGATTCGCAGCCCGACGAGGCTGCTTTTCTCCACGTGGAACTGCGTGCCCACCAGGTTGTCCCGACCGACCACCGCAGCAACCCGCCCGCCATAGCTGGCGGAGGCCAGCAATTCTTCGTCCCGCCCGCCGGATAGCGCATAGGAATGCACGAAATAGGCGTGCACGCCCGGTGCGATGCCAGCCAGCAGCGGATGGCCGGGCTGGTCGAGGTTCAGCCCGTTCCAACCCATCTGCGGCAGCGGCAGTTCGGCGCCCGTCGCATCGCGCGGGTCCATCGGCGCAATCTCACCGCCAATCCAGCCAAGCCCCGGCGTCACTCCGTGTTCGAGGCCGCGTTCGGCCATCAACTGCATGCCGACGCAGATGCCGAGGAACGGCTTTTTGTCAGCCATCACCGCGGTCTCCAGCGCCGCCACCATCCCCGGCAGGGCATCAAGCCCCCGCCGGCAGGCCGCGAAGGCGCCTTGGCCGGGCAGGATGACGCGATCGGCTGCCAGCACATCGGCGGCCTCCGTCGTCACCGTGATCTCGGCCGCGATGCCCTGTTCGCGCACCACGCGTTCCAGCGCGCGACGGACGGAAGCGAGGTTGCCCGAGCCGGGATCGACGACGGCAATTCTCACGGCAATTGCCTCACCAGGTCGGGCCGCTGCTGGCCCAGGCGGAACCAGGCGAGGTCCTCGTCCTGCGCTACGATGACACCGGCCAGCGCCATGCCCTGGCGTTCCAGGCGCAGCCGCTGCCGGTCCCGCGCCTCGAAGCCGGCGACCAGGTGCAGAACGACGATGGTGGTGCTGAGCAGGGGTTCGGGCAGCACCAGCGCGGCCAGCAGCGGCAGCAAGAACATCGCCGCCGCTTCCCACCACAGCCGATGCCAGGCGAACCACAGGAAGCCGAGCACCCCCGCGGCGACGCAGAAGCCTTCCGGCAGCAAAGCGGGCGGGCGCGCCTTCGGCTCCGGCCAGCCCTCCGGCCCGGGGGGCTGGGGCGGGACCGCGTGGACGGTGAAGAGCTTCACGATCAGCCTTCCAGCGAGCCCTTGGTGGAAGGGATTTCCCCAGCCGTGCGAGGGTCCATCTCCACCGCCATCCGGAGCGCCCGGGCAACGGCCTTGAAGCAGGCTTCCGCCACATGGTGGGCGTTGGTGCCGGCCTTCAAGGTCACATGCAGGGTAATCCCGGCATTGAACGCGAAGGCCCGGAAGAATTCTTCCACCAGCTCGGTGTCGAAGGTCCCGATCTTCGGGCGCAGGAAGTCCACGGACCAGGCGAGGAAGGGCCGGCCGGAAATGTCGATCGCGGCTTCCGCCAGCGCCTCATCCATCGGCAGCAGGCACTGGCCGAAGCGGCGGATGCCCCGCTTGTCCCCCAGCGCCTGGCGCAGCGCCTGGCCGAGCACGATGCCGACATCCTCCACCGTATGGTGGTCGTCGATATGCAGGTCGCCCTTGGCGGCGACCGAGAGGTCCATCAGCGAATGCCGGGCCAGCGCCGTCAGCATATGGTCGAAGAAGCCGACGCCAGTGGCGATATCGGCCTTGCCCGATCCATCGAGGGCGATGGTCAGGCGGATATCGGTTTCGGAGGTAGCGCGGGCCAGCGTGGCGCAGCGGGCCACGGCATTCCCGTCCTGGTTGAGCGGCGCGTCCATGGGCGCCCCTTTACGCCGGAGGGCGTGAAATGGCGAGGGGGGAATGGGGAGCGTGCCGTCGCTGTTGGGCCCGGTTGCCGCTGGCGATGCGAAGCGCCACATAGCCCCACATGGAAACCCAACCGCATGATCCCGCCGGCTGGCACGGCACCACCATTCTCTGCGTCCGCAAGGACGGCAAGGTCGCCATGGCCGGCGATGGCCAGGTCTCGATGGGACAGACCGTCGTCAAGGGCAATGCCCGCAAGGTCCGCCGCATCGCCCAGGGCCGCGTCCTGGCCGGCTTCGCCGGGTCCACCGCCGATGCCTTCACCCTGCTGGAACGGCTGGAAGCCAAGCTCGAACGCTTCCCGGACCAGCTCGAACGCGCCTGCGTCGAACTCGCCAAGGATTGGCGGACAGACCGCTACCTCCGCAAGCTCGAAGCCCTGCTCGCCGTGGCCGACAACCGCCGATCCCTGCTGCTGACCGGCCAGGGCGACGTGCTGGAGCCGGAGGATGCCGTGATCGGCATCGGCTCCGGCGGGAATTTTGCCCTGGCCGCCGCCCGCGCGCTGTTGCCCGTCGAAGGGGTCTCCGCCGAGGAGATCGCCCGGCGATCCATGGCCATCGCCGCCGGCATTTGTGTCTACACCAACGGCAATATCGTGCTGGAGACCCTCGAGTCGTGACCGAAACCGTGAACCTGAGCCCACGGGAAATCGTCTCGGAGCTCGACCGGCACATCGTCGGCCAGAATGACGCCAAGCGCGCGGTCGCCATCGCGCTCCGCAACCGCTGGCGCCGCCAGCAGCTCCCCCCGGGGCTGCGGGAGGAGGTGGTACCGAAGAACATCCTGATGATCGGCCCGACCGGCTGCGGCAAGACGGAAATCGCTCGCCGCCTGGCCAAGCTCGCCAATGCCCCCTTCCTCAAGGTGGAGGCGACGAAATTCACCGAGGTCGGCTATGTCGGCCGCGATGTCGAAAGCATCATCCGCGACCTCATCGAGGTCTCCATCACCCAGATGCGCGACCAGTCCCGCAAGGGCGTGGTCGCGAAGGCGGAACTCGCGGCGGAGGAACGGCTGATCACCGCTTTGGTCGGCGAAGGCGCCTCTGGCGAGACCCGCATGAAGTTCCGCCGCATGCTGCGCGAGGGCCAGCTCGAAGCGCGGGAGGTGGAGGTGCAGGTGACCGATGCCGGCGGCGGCATGCCGATCGGCATGATGGACATGCCCGGCGCCCAGGGCCTGCAGATGCAGAACATGCAGGAGATGCTGGGCAAGATGTTCGGCGGCCGCCAGAAGCCCCGGAAGATGACGGTGGCCGAGGCGCGCCAGGCCCTCATCAAGGAGGAAGCCGACAAGCTGCTGGACCAGGAAGCCCTGACGCGGGACGCGGTGGCCAACGCCGAGAACAACGGCATCGTCTTCATCGACGAGATCGACAAGGTCTGCGCCCGCACCGGCGAAGGCGGCGTCCGCGGTGGCGATGTCTCCCGCGAAGGCGTGCAGCGGGACCTGCTTCCCCTCATCGAGGGTACCACCGTCACGACGAAGCACGGGCCGGTGAAGACGGACCACATCCTGTTCATCACCTCCGGCGCCTTCCACCAGGCCAAGCCCAGTGACCTCCTGCCCGAGTTGCAGGGCCGCCTGCCGATCCGCGTCGAGCTCAAGGCCCTGACGCGGGAGGATTTCCGCCGCATCCTGACGGAGCCCGAACACTCCCTGGTCAAGCAGTACATCGCCCTGCTGGGGACCGAGGGTGTCACGCTCGACATCACCGCCGATGCCGTGGACGCGTTGGCCGAGCTTGCCGCCGAGATCAACGCCACGGTCGAGAATATCGGCGCCCGCCGCCTGGCGACGGTGATGGAACGCCTGCTGGACGAGATCAGCTTCACCGCCAGCGATCGTGGCGGAGAGACGATCGTGGTGGATGGCGCGCTCGTGAAGGGCCGCGTCGCCCCGCTGGCCGCCAGCGCGGACCTCTCTCGCTTTATCCTGTGATCACAGACGTGGACACGCCTCGAGTCATTCAGTTATAACCTCCGTAGTAACGGAGGCTGTGTCATGGCGACGCTGAAGCTGCGCGCGATCGGCAATTCGGTGGGCGTGGTCCTGCCGAAGGAATTGCTGGCGAAGCTCGACCTCAAGGAAGGTGACACGCTGCATGTGCTGGAAGCCCCGGATGGCTTCCGCCTGAAGCGCTCCGACCCCGAATTCGAACGCCAGATGGAGGAAGCGCGCCGCGTCATGCAGCGCCGCCGCGCGGTGCTGCGCGAACTCGCCAAATGACGGACGGCGTCATGTGGATCAGCCTCGACGTCGCCCTGGCGATGCATGAGGCGCAGATCGCCGAGCATGGGGGCGGAGAAGGCGTCCGCGACCAGGGGCTGCTGGAAAGCGCCCTGGCGCGGCCCTTCAACCTCGCGACCTATGGCGAGCCGGACCTCTGCGGGCTGGCGGCATCGTTGGGTTTCGGCCTGGCTCGGAACCACCCCTTCATTGACGGCAACAAGCGCACGGCCTTCGTCGCGGTGGAAACTTTCCTCGGCCTCAATGGGTTGGACCTGATGGCGGATGACGCGGACTGCGTCGTCACCATGCTGACGCTCGCCGCCGGCGAGATGACGGAAGACGCCTTCGCCACCTGGCTGCGCGATCATACCGCGCCGCGTGGCTGAACCGGCGTAGCGAAGGCCCATATCCCCCCCCATGTCCCTGACCCTCGCCTCGCCCCCCATCATCTCCGAGGCCCACCGCGCCGACCTCACCCGAGCCGTCGGGCAGTTGGAGGCGGTCTCGCTCGCCACCCGCGTCGCCAGCGCCGTAGGTGCGCCGGTCGAGGCGCTGCGCAACCGCCTCCCGGCCTCCGTCCAGGGGATGGTGGATGGCGCGGTGCGGCGGGCCTTGCAGACGGCGATGCAGGCGGCGCTGAAATCGGCCCCCACCGCCAACCCGACCTTCCTCCCCGCAAGCTGGCTGCATCGCGGCCTAGCCATCGCGAGCGGCGCCGCCGGGGGCGCGCTCGGCCTGCCCGGCACGCTGGTCGAATTGCCGGTCTCCACCACCCTGCTGCTCCGCCAGGTCGCCGCCGTCGCGGCCGAGAACGGGGAGGATCTGTCGGACCCGCTGGTGGGCGCGGAATGCCTCAAGGTCTTCGCGCTCGGCGGGCGGGACCAGCGGGATGACGGGGCGGAGACCGGCTATTTCGCCGTGCGAATCGCGCTGGCGGAGGCGCTGAAGGGCGCCATCAGCAAGGGCGTAGCGGGGATGATGCTGCCCGGCTTCCTCGGCGCCATCGCCGCCCGCTTCGGCGGGCCGGTGGCCCTGAAGGTCTCCGCACAGGCGGCGCCTATCATCGGCGCGGCCGGTGGTGCTGCGGTGAACCTCGCCTTCCTCGAACATTTCCGCGGCGTAGCGGAAGGCCATTTCACCGTGCGGCGCCTCGAACGGCTCTACGGGGCGGAGGCGGTCAAGACGGAATATCAGGCGCTGGCGGCGACCAAGGACGCCCGCTTCATCGCCTGAACCGCGCAGCGGAGACTTGCGGCTTTGTCACGTGCCGGGCGCACCCTGGCGCTCTAGTATTGCGAACGACTCGCAATTGCAGGTGACCCATGCCCCTCGCTCTCGATGCCGGCCTCATCCTTCTCCGGGAAGGCCTGGAAGCCGTCCTCGTCCTCGCCACCCTGGCTGCCTTCCTCCGCCGCGCCGCCCCCGAACGGGGCGCCGCGCTGGCCACCGGTGCGCTCGGCGGTCTGTTCGCCAGCCTGGGACTGGCGGCCGTCTACGCCGCCTTCCTCGGTGGCGAGCATGATGACCGCGTCGAGGCCGCGACCTGCCTGGCTGCGGCCCTGCTGATGCTCTGGACCGGCGGCTGGCTGGCCCGCAACGCCGAGCCCCGCGCCTGGGCGGAGGCACTGCGTCGGCGGACGGACCGCGCCCTCGCGGCCGGGGAACGCCGGGTAGCGCTGGCGGTCGGCGCCATCGGCTTCCTCGCGGTCTTCCGGGAAGGGGCGGAAACGGCGCTGTTCCTCGGCGCGCTGGGTCTCGACGACCACCCCTGGCCGATCCTGGCCGGCGTCGCCGGCGGGTCGGTGGCGCTGCTGCTGCTGTGGCTGGTGATCCGCCAGGGCACGCGGCGCCTGCCGCTGCGGCCGCTGTTCGTCGGCACCTCCGTCTTCCTGCTGGTGATGGCCGCGCGCCTCACCGCCGCCGCGGTGCAGGAGATGCAGGAACAGCTATTCGTTGGCTTCACCCCGATCGACCTGCCGGCCTGGCTGGCCGCGATCGGCATGCCGGACAGCGCGGAGGCGCTTCTCGCCTTCCTCGACGTGCTCGCCCTGGCGCCGGTGATGCTGTGGCCGCGCCGCGCCACCCGGGCGGCAGTGGTTGCCGGGGACGTCGCAGCGGAGTGACAGCCCCTTCGCGCCCCCCCATCCTGCGGGTATGAGGAGCGGTGCGGCGATGTCAGGGGTGAGGGAGGCGCTCGGCGCGCCGGCCCTCGCCATGGGCGCCACCTTCCTGGCCTTCGGCGCCGCGGTCGGGGAGGCGGGGCTCTCACTCCCCTGGGCGCTGATCTGCACCGGTGCGGTCTATGGCATGGCGGGGCAGTTGGTCCTGCTGCAACTCGCGGCGGGGGGTGGCGCGGCCTTGCCGGCGGTCGTCGCGGCGACGGCGGCCAATGCGCGCTTCCTGCCCATGGCGGTCGCCATCGCGCCGCTGCTCGGGCCGCGCCGGTCCATTGGGGTTCGCCTGCTGGCGCTGCCCTTCATCGCCATCACGCCCTGGGCCGCCGGCATGCGGCGCTTGCCGGACCTGCCGGAGGCGCGGCGCCTGCCCTGGTTCCTGGGCTTTGCCCTGGCAAGCTGGTGCGCGGCGATGACGGCGACGGCCGCCGGCCACCTCGCCGCACCCCTGCTGCCGCCGGCGCTGCGGGCCGCGCTGCTGTTCACCAACCCGCTCTATTTCGCGCTGCTGCTGGCGGCCGATCTCCGGCGGCCCGGTGTTGGTGCCGCGGTCATCGCCGGCGTGCTGGCAGCGCCGCTGGCCTTCTGGATCGGTGGCGCCTGGGGGCTGCCGGTGGCGGGAGTGCTCGGCGGCAGCCTCGCCTTCCTGGTCACCCGGCGATGACGGAAATCCGGGTCATCCCGCGGTGACGGAGGCCGATCTCGCCCTGCTGGTCACCGTCGCCATCGGGCTCGGGTTGCGGCTGGCCGGGCTGCTGCTCGGCGGCGCGCTGCGGCCGGACCATGGCTTCATTGCCTGGGCCTCCGCCGTCTCCATCGCCACCCTCGCCTGCTTCGTGGCGCTGGCGATCATCGCGCCGGCTGGCCTGCTGGCGACAGTGCCACTGTCGGCGCGGCTTTGCGGCCTCGCCGCCGGGGCGCTCGCCTGGGCGTTGGCCGGCCGCCGCCTGCTGCCCGCCATGGGAGCGGGCCTGGCGGCGCTGCTCCTGGCGCGCCTCCTGACCGGATGAGGCGCGCCGAAGCGGTGGCTATGCGGCCTGGGCGCGCCCTGCCGTCGGGTCCAGCCGATAGCCGCCGCCTTCCGTCACCAGCAGCCTGGCGTTGGAGGGGTCGGGCTCGATCTTCTGGCGCAAGCGGTAGATATGCGTCTCCAGCGTGTGCGTGGTGACGGCGCTGTTGTAACCCCAAACCTCGTTCAGCAGGATCTGCCGCCCGACCGGACGGCCACCGGCGCGGTAGAGGTATTTCAGGATGGCCGCTTCCTTTTCCGTCAACCGGATCTTCCGGTTCCGCGCCGGCTCGAGCAGCAGCTTGGCGGATGGCCAGAAGGTGTAGGGGCCGACGGTGAAGACCGCGTCCTCGGAATTGTCGAAGACCCGCAGTTGTGCGCGCAGCCGCGCCATCAGCTCCGAAACCCGGAAGGGCTTCGCGATGTAGTCATTGGCGCCTGAATCGAGACCCCGGATGACATCCTGTTCACCATCGGCGCCGGTCAGCATCAGGATCGGCATGCGCAGGCCCTGGCGCCGCAGCTTCGCGCAGAGTTCGCGGCCATCGCCGTCAGGCAGGCCGATATCGAGCACGATGGCATCGAAGCGCGCATCTTCCGCGGCCAGCTGTGCCAGGGCCTCCCCCGCTGTCGCGGCTTCGGTCGCGGTAAATTCACCGTCATGCGCCAACTGTTCCGCCAATGTCTGGCGCAGCGCTTCGTCATCATCCACGACGAGGATGGGGCGTGGACCGGCCATGGGTGGCTCCCGACTTCTGTGAGGCGCCAAGGAAACGGAGTTGGCGCACTTCGGTTTCACGCGACCGTGGCATGTAAACGCGCGCATGCGGCGGAACGGATGAAACTCTGAAGCGATCCTGCCCTACCCCTCACGCACGGGGCAAGTGTTGTGACCCTTCCGTCATGATCACCGTCGCTTGACGAGGCTGCTGATTTTCTGGAACGCCTCCCCCTGCCAAACGCCATCCGCACGCCACATTCGAGCGTGCCAATAGGCGCATACTGGAACGCCACACGATGAAGACCACGCGTCACCTCGCATCCCCGCTGCGCGACAACGGGCCGGAGGCTTCGGCCGCCGAGCCGCTGCCGGCGGAGCCGCTCGCCCTCGCCCTGCGGGCCGTCCACCGGGTGGCCAGCGAGCTGCGCCGGGGGACGCCCGTGCTGGTTCGGGGACCCGAAGGCGCCATCGTGATCGCCGCTGCGGAAACCGTCTCGGCCCGCGGCTTGTCGGAAATTGCCGTCGCGGCGCGTGGCACCGTGCTGCTGCTGCTGGCGCCGGTGCGGGCGGCGGCGGTGCTGCACCGCCCGGTCCCGCAGACCACCGCCACCCCCCTCGGCGCACCGCCGGAGATGGGAGTCGTGGCCTTGCGCCTGCCTTCCGCGCTGCTGGACCCCGCCACGCTGCGCAGCCTGGCGGACCCGACGGCGGAGCGGTTGCTGCCCGCCGAGCCCGAACTCGCCCCCCTGCCTCCGCAGGCGCTGGCCGCCATCGCGCTGGCCAAGCTCGCCCGCCTGCTGCCCGCCCTGGTCGCCGCACCGGCCTCGGCGGAGGTGGCGGCGCGGCTCGATCTGCTGACGGTCTCGGCCGAGGATATCATGGCCTACCCGGTCCGCGCCGCCGCCAGCCTGGTTCGCGTCGCGGAGGCCCGGGTGCCGCTGCAGGACGCGCCGGAAGCCCGGATCGTCGCCTTCCGCGCCGCCGATGGCGGGATCGAACACCTGGCGATCCTGGTCGGTCAGCCGGAGGCGGCACTTGCGACCGGCATCGCGCCGCTGTCGCGAATCCACTCCGAATGCTTCACCGGGGACCTGCTCGGATCACTCCGTTGTGATTGCGGCCCGCAGCTCCGCGGCGCCATCGCCCGCATGGCCGCCGACCCCGCCGGGGGCGTGCTGGTCTATCTCGCGCAGGAAGGGCGGGGGATCGGCTTGGTCAACAAGCTTCGCGCCTATGCCCTGCAGGACCAGGGGCTCGATACCCTCGATGCCAACCGGGCGCTTGGCTACGGGGCGGATGAGCGCAATTTCTGGGTGGCGGCGGAAATGCTGCGCGCCGTCGGGATCGACCGCGTCCGGCTGCTGACCAACAACCCGGACAAGCTGTCCGGCCTCGCCGCCTGCGGGATCGCGGTGGAGGGGCGGGAAGCCCACCAATTTGAGGCGAATGGCGTCAACGACGCCTATCTCGAAACCAAGGCCCGTCGCTTCGGGCATCTGCTGGTCTGACATGACCAATCCCGAACAGGGCCTCGCACGGCTGCTGCCGCAAGGCGGCTCCCAGGGGCTTTTCGTCCTGGGCGGCCTGCGGCTGCGCTGCGCCCTCGGCAAGGGCGGTATCCGCCATGCCACGGAAAAGCGGGAAGGCGATGGCGCGACGCCCGCCGCCGTGATGCCGCTGCGCCGTGTCTTCTACCGGGCCGATCGCGGCCCGCCCCCGCGCTGCACCGTGGCGGTGGAACCGCTCTCCCCCGGCGATGGGTGGTGCGACGATGCCGGCGACCGCGCCTATAATCGCCCCGTGCCGCTGCCCTTTGGGGGGTCGCATGAAAAGCTGTGGCGGGATGATGCGCTGTATGACGTGATCGGGGTGCTTGGCTGGAACGACGCGCCGGTCGAACGCCACCGCGGCAGTGCCATCTTCCTGCATGTCGCGCGCCCGGACTACGCCCCCACTGAAGGCTGCATCGCCCTGGCGCCGCGGGACCTGCGAACGGTGCTGGAAGCTGGGCTGCGCGGGGTCGAGGTGCTGCTGGCTTAGCGCTTGCGCCGCCGCATCATCCGCAGCGCCTCCCGCAGGTCGAGCCCCCCCAGCGCCTGCGCCGTGCCGAAATAGGTCACGAGCCCCGCCCCGATCAGCACCGCGAGGCCGCCAAACCGGGCGATGCCGCCGGCAAGCGGGAAGATCGCCGCCTCCAGCCCCGCCAGAACCAGCGCCATCACCACCGCCGCCACCAGCAGCCGCGGCACCGCCCGCTGCAGCCGCCGGTCCAGCACCAGCCGCCGCCGCCGCATCAGCAGCACCCCCAGCGCCAGCACATTGCACCAGGAGGCGAGCGAGGTCGCGAGCGCGATGCCGACATGCGACAGGTATCGGGACAGCACCAGGTTCAGCACCAGGTTGAGCGCCACCACCGCGAGGCCGATCCTCACCGGCGTTGCCGTATCGCCCCGGGCGAAAAAGCCCGGCGTCAGCGCCTTCACCAGCACGAAGGCCGGCAGGCCGAAGGCATAGGCGACAAGGGCCGCCGCCGTCGCCGCGCCGGCCCTGGCATCGAACACGCCGCGCTCGAACAGCGTGGTGATGATCGGCCCCGCCGCCACCGCCATGGCGAAGGCCGCCGGCAGGGCGAAGGCGAGCGTCAGCTCGATGGCGCGGTTCTGGCTCTGATGCGCCGAAAGCCGCTTGCCCGTCCGCAACTGCCGCGACAGCAGCGGCAGCAGCGCCGTGCCCACCGCCGCGCCGATGACGCCGAGCGGCAGCTGCGAAATGCGGTCCGCATAGTACAGGTAGCTGACCGCCCCCGCCGGCAGCAGCGACCCGATGATGATGCCGATGGCAAGGTTCAGCTGGGTGACGCCCGCGCCCACCAGCCCCGGCCCCATCCGCCGCAGCACGGTCATCACCTCCGGCGTCAGCCGGGGGCGGGAGATCGGGTTCACCCGCATCCCCGCCAGCCGCGCCGCCACCAGCAGCATCAGCAATTGCGCGAGCCCCGACGCCACCACCCCCCAGGCCAGCGCATGCCCCGGCGTCGCGACATAGGGCGAAAGCCCCAGCAGCGCCGCCATGGAGATCAGGTTGAACAGCACCGGCGCGGCGGCGGCAGCGGCGAAGCGGTCCATGCCGTTCAGCACGCCGGACACCAGCGCGGCGAGGCAGATGAACAGCAGATACGGAAAGGTGATCCGCGTCAGCTCCACCGCCAGCGGGAAGCGCAGCGCCTCTCCCACGAAGCCGGGGGCGAGGACGAACAGCAGTTGCGGCATGAACACCATGCCGAGCAGCACCAGGCCGGTGAGGAACAGCGTCATCAGCGCCGCCAGCGAATTCGCCAGCGCCCGCGCCTTGGCCGGGCCATCCAGCGCATAGGTGCCGGCAAAGGCGGGCACGAAGGCGGCATTGAAGGCGCCTTCGCCGAACAACTGCCGGAACAGGTTTGGCAGGCGCAGCGCGACGAAGAAGGCATCCGCCACCGGCCCGGCGCCGAGGCGCGCGGCGATCAGCATATCCCGGACGAAGCCGAGCAGGCGGCTCGCCATGGTCCAGCCGCCGACGGTGAAAATGCTGCGGAGCATGGCTGCGGGTTTAGCCCGCTTGCGCCCAGCGGGGAACGGCGCCCAGCGGGGAACGGCGCCCGCCCGGCTTGCCCCGGGGCCATCGGACGCCTAGGTGAAGGGGCAAGGCGCCCAGCGCGCTCCCCTTTCCGGCGAACAGCAAAGTCCCGATAACGCTGCCATGACCGAACCCCAGGATACCTCCCCCCAGGCCCATCCCATGGCCGACCCCGCGGCCGAGGCGAACGCCGCCACACCCGATGCCAACGCCCCCGCCGCGCTGCCCACCGACGCCGAGCGCATCGCCGCGCTGGAAGCCGAAGTCGGGCAGATGCGGGACAAATGGCTGCGCGCCGAAGCCGAGGCGCAGAACCTGCGCGCCCGCGCCAAGCGCGAAGCCGATGACGCGCGGCTCTACGCCGTGCAGAAATTCGCCCGCGATGTCGTGGAGACCGCGGAAAACCTCCGCCGTGGCCTCGACAGCCTGCCGCCGGCCGCCGAAGGCGAGCCAGACCTGCTGGCCAAGCTGCGCGGTGGCTTCGAAGGCGTGGAGCGCGGCTTCGTCTCCATGCTGGAACGCCACGGCGTCGTGAAGCAGGACGCCCAGGGCAAGCCCTTCGACGCCGAGCTGCACCAGGCGATGGCCGAACAGCCGGCGCCGGACGGCGTGGCCCCCGGCACCATCATCCAGGCCTGGACCCCCGCCTGGACCCTGAATGGCCGCCTGCTGAAGCCGGCGATGGTCGTCGTCGCGGGGAAGTAGGCCGCCTACATGACCCGTTGCTTGCGTCGCCGCATGCGGATCCACACCGCGGCGGCGACGGAGGGCACCATCACCGCCATCACGACTTCAAGCGTGACCGGCAGGCTGGCCCAGGGGAAGGGCTTCAGCGCGTAGCCCGCCAGCGACAGAACGTAGTAGGAAATGCCGGCGACGGAGAGGCCCTCCACCGTCTCCTGCAGCCGCAGCTGGGCGCGCCCGGTATCGGCCATGGCCCCCAGCAGCTTCTGCGTCTGCGCTTCCTGCGCCACCGCGACCCGCGCGCGCAGCAAATCCACCGCCCGCCCGCACCGGACGGACAGGTTGGCGATCCGCGTGCCGGTGGCCTCCACCGTCGCCACTGCGGGGTCGAGCCGTCGCTCCAGGTATTCCGCCAGAGTCGGCAGGCCGTGCAGCCTTTCCTCCCGCAGCGCCAGCAACCGGCGGCCGACCAGGGCGTGATAGGCGCGGGTCGCACTGAACCGGTCCGCCGTTTCCGCCGCCAGACGCTCGATGGTGGTAGCGAGGTCGGTCAATTCCTCCAGCGCCGCGCGTTCCTCATCCAGCTTGTCGAGGCCGGCCAGCCCCTTGGCCAGTGCCGCGAGGCGGGAGGAGGCGCGGCCAAGCTCGGCCGAGGCGCCGCGCGCCTGCGGCAAGGACAGCAGGGCGAGCAGGCGATAGGTCTCCACCTCCCACAGCGCCTGGGCCAGGCGGCCGGCCAGCGCCGGCGTCATGCCGTGGTCCTGCAACAGCAGGCGCGTGAAGCCATCCGGGCCGAGGCGAAAATCCGTCCAGGCCGTGGCGGCGCCGCCGGTCAGGCTGGACCCCGCGAGATTGTCGGGCGTGAAACAGCCGGGGGGCGGGGCCTCATCCTCCCCCGAGGTGCGCACCACGGCAATGTGGCAGGCAACCAGGGTGCGACCGGGCAGGCCGGCCAGCCAATCCGTCGGCACCGCCTCGATGGCGGTATTGTCGAAGGGGTCGGGGGCGGGCTGGTCAGGCGCCGCTTCCGTCATCGGGTGGAAGAAGGTCCAGCCATCGAATTCGGTGTGGCGTTCGTAGCGCAGGGTGAAGCGGCCGAAATCGGCCAGCACGTAATCCGCGCCGGGGGCGGGCGGCGTGACGCCGTAGCGCCGGCACAGCACGGCAAGATGCTCCACCGCCGCGCCGCGATCGGCGCCGGGCGTGCCAAGCTGAGCCAGGCGGCTGATCGCCAGTGGGGTCCGCAGCGGCTGGGGTGGCCGCGCATGGAGTTCCCCGGCCAGCAGGTCGCGGTCGGGATGCAGGGGGAGGTTCTGGATCATGGTGCGAGGCGGAGGATAAGCCGGGCCCGCCGCGCCGCGCCAGTTCAGCGTTTCATCAACGCCTCTGGCCGGTCAGCACTCCGGACATGAGAGCAGCGGGTAGCCATGCGCTTCGCACATATTCACGCCGGTTCCCTGCACCGCCTCGTTCCGCGGGGGCGGCGTGGTGTCCGGCTGGCCGTTGAGATTGACCTTGATGTCGCCCAGCGCCCGATTGAGCAGACGCAGATAGGCCATGATGTCGGTCGGCTCCCACCCCTTCCGCTTCGAGAAGAAATCCACGGTCGGGAGGATGTTGGCGCTGGTGCCGACCTTCTTCACTGTCAGGTACTTGTCGGAACCACCGGCACGGAGCGCGCGGATCACTGTGGTGGAGCAGTTCTTCTTGATACTGTGGTAGGATGCTCGTTCATACGCATAGCCCCGCCACCAACGCTCGATCGCGGTCGTGTTCAGCACCTCATTGGCGAAAAGGCAGACACTGTCCGCCTGGCGGCGTTCGGCCTGCACATCCTGGAGATAGGTGGTGTGGCAGCGATGCTTCACTTTGTAGACGTTGTCGGTGCCGATCACCATGCTGAGGAAGGATGCGAGCTTCGGGCTCTTGGTGCGATCCACCGTGTATTGGCGGCCCTCGGCTTCCGGCCACCAGGAAATATAGGGCCCGGCCTCGACCTGGATCGACGAATGTCCCCAGGCGGCGTTGTCCCCGCCGCGGACGTGGTTCCAGTTGTAGACCCAGACCCTCGCCATGGCGCTTCCTCGCTGATCGAACCGCGGCGCGATCCTGATCTACTTTATGGAGCGTGGCCACAGCAGGGAAGGTCCGCAATTCTTTCCGAGCTTGGTAGGCTCTCCTGGAATTCGCCGCGAAGCCAGGGTTGATCGCGATGCCTGGCCCGGCCCGCGCCGAACAGGCGGCCGCGGAGTGGCCCCGGAACAGCCCCTGATCTACACACGTGGCGCGGAGTAGCGGGCATAGGGTCTTGTTCACCGCGCCTTCGCTGAATACATGACGCGGCAGCGGCGGCCAGGTAACTCCCGGCCGGCCGCGTAAGCGCCATTTACCCACCACGATCCCCCCGGGGATCCAGGGGGCGGGCGCGGTGCCGAAAGGCGGCCCCTCACTTCGGGCCACCGCTGGGCCGCATCCGTCCGCCGCATAGGAGAGTAGCGATGAGCAAGGTCATTGGGATCGACCTCGGCACCACCAACTCGTGCGTCGCCATCATGGAAGGCAAGGACGTCCGGGTTATCGAGAATGCCGAGGGTGCCCGCACCACCCCGTCCATGGTCGCCTTCGCCAAGAACGGCGAACGCCTCGTCGGCCAGAGCGCGAAGCGCCAGGCCGTGACGAACCCGACCAACACGCTTTACGCCGTGAAGCGCCTGATCGGCCGCCGCTTCGATGACCCGCTGGTCTCGAAGGACAAGGGCTTGGTGCCCTACCAGATCGCCAAGGCCGACAATGGCGATGCCTGGGTCGAGGTTGAGGGCAAGAAGTACGCGCCGCAGCAGATCAGCGCGAACATCCTCACCAAGATGAAGGAAACCGCCGAGGCCTACCTCGGGGAGAAGGTTTCGCAGGCCGTCATCACGGTGCCCGCCTACTTCAACGACGCCCAGCGCCAGGCGACCAAGGAAGCCGGCGCGATCGCCGGCCTTGAGGTGCTGCGCATCATCAATGAGCCGACGGCGGCCGCACTCGCCTACGGCATGGACCAGAAGAAGGGCGGCACCATCGCGGTCTATGACCTCGGCGGCGGCACCTTCGACGTCTCCGTGCTGGAGATCGGCGACGGCGTCTTCGAGGTGAAGTCCACCAATGGCGACACCTTC
>CANJXD010000014.1 GCA_947478535.1 Acetobacteraceae bacterium | reverse complement strand
GAAGGCCGCGAAATCGGTGCGGTTGAGGAAGGTGGCGGTGAAGGCCTGCTCGGCGAGGCGGGCCTGGAATTCGGGCTGGCGCAGCACGGCTTCCACTTCCCGCTCGATGCGTGCGGCGGCGGCATCGGGCAGGCCACGCGGGCCGAGCAGGCTGATCCAGCCCACGGATTCGTAGCCGGCCACGCCCTGTTCCTGGATGGTCGGGATATCCGGGAAGAAAGGCGAGCGTTCGCGCGACGTCACCCCGATGGCGCGCACGCGGCCGCTGCGCACGAGGTCCGTCACCGCCGCCAGAGTGTCCGACATGAAGGGCACCTGGCCGGCGACGAGATCGGCCAGCGCCGGCCCCGATCCGCGATAGGGAACATGCGTCAGCTGCGTCCGCGTCAGCGTCGCGAACAGCTCGACATTCAGATGCTGCGTCGTGCCATTGCCGGAGGATGCGTAGAAGATGCCACCGGGATTGGCGCGCGCGCGCGCGATCAGCTCCTGGATGTTCCGCACGGGAAAATCATTATTGACGATGAACAGTTGCGGCACGCTGGCGATCAGAGCGATCGGCGTCAGATCCCGCTGCGTATCGTAGCCGAGGCGTGGGAACAGGCTCTGCGCGATCGTCGTCGGGCCGCTGCCTCCCATGACGATGGTGGTGCCATCAGGCGTCGCATTGGCGGCGTATTCCATGCCCAGCGTGCCACCGGCGCCGGCGCGGTTTTCGACGATCACGGGCTGGCCGAGCGGGCCCTGCAGCCGTTCCGCGAGCAGCCGCATCAGGATGTCGCTGCCCTGGCCCGGCGGGAAGGGCATGATGATGCGGAGCGGGCGCGTTCCCTGGGCGGCCGCGCCCCCGGCAAGGGCCGGCACGGCGAGGCTGGTGGCGAGCAGGCTTCGGCGGGTGGTCATGGAGGGTGGCTCCTTCGCGGCTCGGGCCAGCATGGCCCAGCCGCGCGAGAAGCGGAACCACCCTATCGCGGCGTCACATCCTGTGCGCGGCTGCGTTCATCCACCCGCGCATCATGCCCAAAGCCGCGGCGCATCGCCCAGATGTTCTTCTGCAGATGCGTGCTGATGATGCCCACATCGGAGACCAGCATCCGCGTCGCCTCCCGCAGCATGTCCTCCCGCTTCGTATCGTCCAGCTCCTGCGCGGCGCGGGCGAGTTGGTCGTCGAATTCAGGGTTCGAATAGCGGCCGCGATTGACCGCGCCCGTGCCGCGCGCCTGGTCGTAGGTGGCGGCAACGCTGCGCAGTCCCGCCATCGGCTCCCCAGTCGAAGAACCCCAGGAGACCAGGAACGCTGAAAACTCCTGGCGGCTGGCGCGGGCGATGAAGCTCGCATAGGGGGAGACATCGACCTGGGTGCGAATACCGATGCGCGTCCACATCTGGCTGACGGCCTGCACGATGCGGGCATCGTTGGGGTAGCGGTCATTCGGCCCGTGCACGGTCAGGCGGAAGCCGTTGGGATAGCCCGCTTCGGCGAGCAGGCTGCGCGCCGTGTCCGGGTCCGCGCGCGGCACGGGCAGATCCGCGACATAGCCGATGGCACCCGGCGGCATCACCTGCACCGTCGCGGTGGCCGCCCCTTCCATGACGCGGGAGACGATGGCCGCGCGGTCCAGGGCGAGCGAGAGCGCGCGACGCACGCGCACATCCTTCAGCGGGTTGCGGTCGAGCGGCCGGCCATCATTGTCCGTGACATGGGGCGTCGGGCCAGTCCGCATGTGATCGACCGCGAAGTAGATGTAGCGCATCGCATCGATCTCGCTGAGGACGATGCGATCATTGCGGCGCAGGCGTTCGATATCGGGCGTCGGCACCTGGTCGATGAAATCGACATCGCCGGACAGCAGCGACGCGGTGCGGGACGCGTCATTCGTCATGATGCGATACTCGACATTCGCCCAGGCCGCGCGACGGCCCCAGTAATTCTCATTCCGCGTCAGCTCCGCGCGGTCCCCGGACCGGAAGCTGGCCAGGCGGAACGGGCCGGTGCCGATGGTCAGCCGGCCTGTGTTGAAGCCTTCGGTCGTCGCACCGGCATGGGTCTCGCGGTCCAACATGGGGACCTGCGCGAGATCGGTCGGCACGAGCGGCGCGGGGCCGTTGGTGCGGAAGCGGATGGTGTGGCTGTCCACGATCTCCACGCTGCGGATCGCCTGGGTATAGGTGCGGAAGGACCCCGGGCTGTTCTGCACCTGCGGGATGCGTTCCAGCGTGAAGGCCACATCCTCCGCCGTGAAGTCATTGCCGTTGTGGAAGCGCACGCCCTGGCGCAGCTTGAATTCCCACACATCCGGCGCCACCGTCCGCCAGCTTTCGGCCAGCGAGGGTGTCAGCCGCGCAGTCGCATCCGTCTCAAGCAGATTGTCAAAGATCATCGATGCGAAGGCGTTGTTCGGGGAAATGTTGTGGAAATGCGGATCGGCGGAGGTGATCTGCGCGCCGACCCCCATCCGCAGCGTCTGCGCCTCAGCGCCAGCGGCCACCATCACCGCGAGTGCCGCGACGGATGCGATTTTCTTCATTGGTTATTCCTCCCCTTCGTCGCCGTTCAGCTCAGCAGGTAAGGCGCCCCGCAGCGTTCGCAGATGGCGCGGATATGCGCATCCAGCGCCGCCGGGATCGGGATGCCGTGTTCGAGGCGGCGCAGCCTTTCCGCCTCCTCCGGATCACCCGCCACCAGCACGGGCTTCTTCGGATCGGCGGCGGGCGTCGCGTGCAACACGTCGATCACGTCATCGAGGTCATCCTCGAATTCGCCGGGCTCGCGGAAGGCGGCCGGGTCGATCGCCATGAAGAAATGGCCAAGCCGATCCGGGTCCGTCGGCTTTTGCGTCTTGTTGCGGATCGGCGAGAAGGAAGCACCGACCAGCGCGCCGCCGAGGATGTGAACCATCATGGCCAGGCCATAGCCCTTGTGGCTGGCCATTTCCGCCGTGCCGCCGACCGGGGAGAGCCCGCCGGCAGGCTCATCGAACACCACCTTCATGCCACGCTTCGCATCAGTGACGGGCGTACCATCGGCTTCCAGCACCCAGCCCGCGGGCATGGCGCGGTTGTTGAGGTCATAGACCTTTACCTTGCCGGCCGCCGTCGTCGTCGTCGCCATGTCCAGCACGAAGGGCAGGTTGCGCTTCGTCGGCGCGGCGAAGGCCAGCGGGTTGGTGCCGAGCACCGGCATCGCGCCCCGCGTCGGCACCATCGCGACACCGCGCGTCGCACTCGTCACCATGCCGATCGCACCACGCCGCGCGGCGATGCGGGCATAGACGCCCGCGGCGCCGAAGTGGTGGGAATTGCGCACGCCAACGACGCCGACGCCAACTTCCTTCGCCATATCCACGGCGAGGTTCATCGCGAAGGCGGAGACGGGATGGCCGAGGCCGTCGCCGGCATCGACCAGCGCCGTGCAGGCTGTGCGCTTCTCGATCCGCGGATGGATGGTGAGGTTGAGCTTCCCTTCCTGCCGCCGCTTCTCATACGTCATCAGCATCGAGATGCCGTGGCTGTCGACGCCCAACAGATCGGTCTCCGTCATCGCCTCCACCGTCGTGGCGGCGAGGTCCTTGTCCATCCCCCAGGCATCGAGGATGGCGGCGATCTGTGCGCGGACGCGTGCGGCCTGGACATCCATGGTCACATCCCTTCCCGGATGAAGGGATTTCTCAAGTTGCCAAGGCCCGTTATCTCGATGTCCACGACATCGCCATGCTTGACGTCGGGGCTGACACCATCGGTACCCAGCCAGATGACGTCGCCGGGATACAGGGTCAGGTACTTCGTCATCACACTGATGAAATGCGCGGTGCTGAACAGCATGTGGCCGGTGGTGAAGGTGGTGGTGATCTCCCCATTCAGGCGGACATTGGTGGTCGCCGCCTCCATGTCGAAATCGGTCTCGATCCAGGGGCCCATGGGCTTGAAGGTATCGGTGTTCTTGCCGCGCCAGAAGGTGCGGTCGTTCTTCTGCCAGCTGCGTTCGGAGACATCGTTGCCGATGGTCCAGCCCATGACGCAGGACAGCGCCTCGGCCTCGCTCAGGTTCTTCGCCTTCTTGCCGATGATGGCGACGATCTCACCCTCATAGTGGATCTTCTCCCCGGCATCGGCGGGGATTACGACCGTCTCGCCATGCGCGATCAGGGCGTTGCTGGCGCGATAGCCGATATCCGCCTTGGACGGGATGTTCGGCGTCTCGCCGCGCTTCTTCGCGCCCTCGATCACGTGTTCGACGTAGTTGAGGCCCGCCGCGTAGAAGGTGCGCGGGATGACCGGCACTTCGATCTTCACGGCGGCGAGATCATGCTTCCGGGTGGTCTTCTCATACCCCGCGAAAGGATCGCCGGAGACTTCCGCGATGCGGTCGCCCTCGAGGATGCCGTAGGCCGTGCGGCCTTCGGCGGTGAAGCGGATCCAGCGCATCGCGATATCCTTCTCAGGCGGCCAGGGCGCGTTCGATGAAGTCTGGCTGGAAGACGCGGTCCGCCATCACCTGGCAGCGCTTCATCAACCGGTGCTCGTTCGGCCCGTAATCGGGGATGGCGTTGTGCAGCGTACCGATATTGTCCCAGATCAGCACGTCACCCACCGTCCAGACATGGGTGTACAGAAAGCGTTCCTCCAACTGGTGGCGGAACAGGATATCGAGGATTCGGTCGCTCTCGGCCTCATCCAACTCATTGATGCGGATGGCATAGCCGGGGTTGCAGTAGAGCACCTTCCGGCCGGTGATCGGATGCGTCAGGAAAACGGGATGCACGGAAGGCGGCCGCTTCGCGCGCTGTTCCGCCGTCAGCGGCGGACGGATGCTGCCGGGGCGGTTGACCATGTTCATCCAGAATTTGTTGAAGTCATGCGTCGCCGTGCAGCCCTCAAGCTTCTGCTTCAGCGCGGGGTCCAGCGCCTCATAGGCCGCGTGCATATTGGCGAACAGCGTATTGCCCAGCGGCTTGCCATCGCGCACCGGCACGCGATGGGCGTTGAGCACGTTCACGAAACCCATCGTGTCCCGGTAGGACATGTCCGTGTGCCAGTCCTGGCCGGCATCGTTGATGCCCAACGCCACGCCGTTTTCCACGATGTTCGACAGGAAACCCACTTCCGGCACGACGGGGTCGTGGAACTTGCCGGTGATGGAGGCCTGGATGCTGCCGAAGCGCTGGGAGAAATCCCGCAGCGCCGCGGATTCCAGAAGCTGCCCGGGAAAGCGCAGCAGGCCGCGATCCCCGAGGGCACGCAGGATGCCCGCGAAATCCGCATCCGACAGCGGCTGCGAGAGATCGACGCCGGTGACGCTGGCGCCGAGATGGGATGCGGTGGGCGTGATGGTGAGCATGGCTGCTTCTCCCTGCGCGGGAGGCTCACCACCGGGCGCTACAGGCATGGGAATGCCCGTGGCGTCCTGCGCTTCCTCCTCGCGGCTGTTTTGCCAGTCCTACGATGTGGGATATTCGCACCGGCTCACCCTAAACCGCAATCCCCCAACCATGCTGCGCCGCGATATGGCAGGATGGCGCCCCCTGCCCCGGAGCCGCGCCTTGCCCAACGCCGTGCCCCCGCAACGCCATCGCCTGCATGAGGATGTGCTGGCCATTCTGCTCGGCACGCTGGTCGTGGCGCTCGGCATCAGCTTCTACGCCCAGGCTATGCTGCTGACGGGCAGCACCATGGGCCTGGCATTGCTGGTGCAGCATGGGAGCGGGCTGGGCTTCGCGCCGGTCTATATCGCGCTGAACCTGCCCTTCGTCGCACTCGGCTTCCTGCGGATGGGCTGGCGGCCGATGCTGCGGACGGCCGCTGCCGTGCTGCTGGTGGCGGGCTTCTCGCGCCTCACGCCCGGCTGGGTCTCGGTCGCGGCGCTCGATCCTGTCTACGCCGCGGTGACGGGGGGCGGGCTGATGGGGATCGGCATGCTGATGCTGTTCCGCCATCGCACGGGGCTCGGCGGCATCAACATCCTGGCGCTGTACCTCCAGGAACGGCACGGCATCCGCGCCGGCTGGTTCCAGCTTGGCGTGGATGGCGTGATCATGCTTTCGGCGTTCCTGATCCTGCCCTGGGACAGGGTGGCGCTGTCGATGCTCGGCGCGGCGGTGCTGAACCTGGTCATCGGCATGAACCACAGGCCCGGGCGCTACGCCGCGATCAGTTGAGGGAGAAGCGGGTTACTCCAATTCCCGCATGAAGCCGCGCAGCTCCGCCTGCCAGAATCGGGCATTGCCGGTGGTGCCATGGCCGAGCGTCTGGGCGCTTGCCGGGATCAGCAGCAGCCGCCCGCGCGCCACGCGCTGCATCGCCGCAGCCATGATGCCGGTCTCCGGCGGGTTGCGTTCGTCATCGGCCGAATTGATGGCGAGCACGCGCGCCTTGATGCGTTCGAGCAGCGGGGCCGGGTTGTAGTCGCGCGAGCTGTCCCACTGATAGACGAAGTCGTTCGCATCCGTGGGTGCGGGGGCGGCGATGCGCTGTTCCACCAGGCGATCCGCGGCATCGCGCGTCGCGACATTGGCGGAATAGTTCAGCGTGCCGCCATTCGTCGCGGTCGCGTAGAACACATTGGCCATTCGCAGCGATGGCGGCGGCGTGGTGTAGTTGCCCTCGGCATAGGCGGGGTCGCGGCGGATCGTCTCCACCATCAGGCGCCGCAGCATCCAGTTGCGGGCGGACATTTCCGTGGGCTGGGACGCCATGGGGACGATACCGTCCATGAAATCCGGATAGGTCGTGCCCCACAGCCAGGCATGCATGCCTCCCATGGAATTGCCGATCACCAAGCGCAGGTGCCGGATGCCGAGGCCTTCCGTCAGCAACCGGTGATGCGCCTGCACCATGTCCGCGTAGTTGTAGCGCGGGAAGGCAGCCCGCATCCCGTCCGAGGGTTTCGAGGACCGGCCCGCGCCCAGGGCATCGGGGATGATGATGAAGTACATCTTCGCGTCCAGCGCCTGGCCTTCCCCGAACAGATCACCGGCGAAGGCGGGCGTCAGCAGGCTGCGGGCGGACCCGGCGGTGCCATGCAGGACGAGCACGGGAATGCCCGTGGGCTCCCCCACCGTGGTGTAGGCGAGCCGCAGTTCCGGGAGAACCTGGCCGGTGTGGAAGCGGAAATCCCTGGCCACCCAGATGCCGTCGCGCGGCGTCGGATACTCGGCAGCCAGGGCGGGGGCGACGGTCATCGCCAGGCCAGCGGCCAGCAGGGTGCGGCGCGCCAGATGTGAGCTTCGCATGGGGTTCCTCCGGAACTTGACGTCCTTGCGGCGGAGGATAGGCGCATCCGGGCGCGGCACGAAAGCTCAACCAGCGGCCACCTCCTGCGCCGAGCGCATCCAGGCGAGCAGCACGAGGAAACCGGCGATGCCGAGCAGCGCGTGCCCGGCGAGCATGGCTTCCGCCCCACCGCGGCTCCGGCGCGCCACGCGCTTGGCGAGCCAGCCGGCGGCGGTGGCGACGGCCAGCATCAGCACCGGCAACACGCCCTTCGGGCCGGGCGTGGCGGCCGGCGCCGGCAGAACCAGAAGCCCGACCACCGCGGTGCCAGCCAGGGCGAGGACGAGATGCGCCGTGACCAGTGCCTTCCGGCGCGTCCGCATCAGATACATCACGCCGATCGCGACGCCGAGCGCCAGGTTCGCCACCAGCACGACCAGGGAGACGCCGGCGAGGTCGATGCTCATCCCATTTCCATCGCATGCATTGCGCCGCCGATGTGGTGGCGCAACGCGGGCCGCAAAGCCCCTGGCCCGCCGCTACAGGAAGATGTCAGAGCCGGCCAGGCTGTGCAGGCCGATGATGCGGATCAGCGACTCCGCCGCCCCGCCAGTGCCGGTGTCGAGTTCGACAAAGGTATCGCCGCCGGACTGGTAGAAGCGCACCTCCGCCACGCCAGCGCCCGCGAAGGCGGCGCCACCGATCCAGACGAAGGCCTGGTCGCCGGGCGCCACATCGGGATCGATATCCGTGAGTTGCAGGCGGTCCTGGCCCTTCACGAAATCGGTGATCACATCCGGCGCCGCCACCGCGCTGTCCGCCAGCAGGTTGAAGATGAAGCGGTCAATCCCGGCACCGCCGGTCAGCGTATCGGCGCCGGCATCGCCGGAAATGCTGTCATTGCCCGCCCCGCCAAGCAGCACGTCCAGCCCATCGCCGCCATAGAGGGCGTCTTTGCCCTCGTCGCCCGCCGCGGTGTCGTTGCCGGCCCCTCCCGCGACATTGTCAGCGCCCAGACCACCGGCGGCGCTGTCTGCGCCATCTTCGCCGCGGAGGGTATCGTTCCCATCCTCGCCAACCAGCGTGTCGTTGCCCAGGCCTCCGGCCATGCTGTCACTGCCGGTCCCGCCCAGCAGGCTGTCCGCACCGGCACCGGCCAGGATCGAATCCGCGCCCTCGCCGCCATCGAGCGAATCGTTGCCGGCGCCGCCCGAGAGTGAATCGGCGCCGTCGCCGCCTTCCAGCAGGTCGTTGCCGAGCAGGCCGGACTGCGTGTCATCCCCCGCCGCGCCATGCAGCGAATCCCCACGGTCGGACCCGCCGAGGAAGTCGTTGCCGGCCGTGCCGTCGAGGTCGAGGCCACCCACGGTCAGCACCTGCGTCAGCTTCACCACGCCGCCATCGCCATCCTCGACCCGCAGCGACAAGGTCCGCGTCAACACGCCGAACAGGGTCGCCGTCTGGAACGTCAACTGGTCCAGCAGATGGTCCACCGCCGCGATGGCGACAGACCCGCTGAACGTCACCACGAACTGCGTCCCACCAGACCCACCCGTGAAGGCCCCGATCGTCGTGCCTTCCCAGCTGATGCTGTTGCCGGCAACGCCGATCTGCCCAGCCCCCGCTCCCTCATGCGCGATGCCGATGAGATCGCTCGGCCGCATGCCGGAGACGCGGATCGCGCCGTTGAAGAATTCGTTGTTCGAATCCGTCAGCGCGATCGTCGGGAACAGCGCCCCCGCCCCCGGAAAGGCGCGGTTCGCCGCAATGGTCGCCGCTGCCGGCAGGCCTGTCACCACCGGCGCCACATTCGGCCCGGCCCACAGCATGGTCCCCGTCGAGGCCGTGCCGTCCAGGTTCCCCGCCGCATCCCGCGCGGCGGCAGAGACCGTCCAACTGCCGCGCGGCAGCGACGCCATGGAATAGCTCCACGCCCCCGCGCCATTGACGTTGACCGAGACCTCCTCATGCGCCCCGGCCGGGCCGTCCAGCACCAGGTCAACGCTGCGCGCCCCGCCCGATGTCGTGCCGCTGATGATCGGGTTGGGCGCGATGGTGCGCACGGGCAGCGCGTTCAGCCCCGTCTCCGGCGCCGTCACGTCGATGGTCAGCGCCAGCGCCGCCGAAAGGCCGGAGGTATTGCCCGCGAGGTCCGTCGCCGTCGCCTGCAGGCTGTGCGCGCCCTCCGATAGCGCGATGGTCGTGATGCTCCACGCCCCCGTCCCGCTCGCCGTCGTCGTGCCGAGCAGCGTCGCACCCTCATAGAGGTTGATTGTCGCCCCGGCCTCGGACTTGCCGGAGATCACCGGCGTCGTGTCATTGGTGATGCGGTCGTTGAGCACGCCGGTATCCGACACCGCATCGAGACGCGGTGCATTCGGCGTGGCGGGGGGCGAGAGGTCCACCCGGTAGATCGCGACCGCTGGCGTCGGGTCCACATTCCCCGCCGCATCGGTGGCCCGCGCCGTGATGGTCCAGTTGCCCGGCGTCGCCGCGCCGCCGGTGATCGACAGCGTCCATGCGCCCCCGACCGGCTCCACGGTATGCGCCTGGAGCGTGCCATTCGGCAGCCGGACCGTGACGCGCAGCAGCACCACATCGCCGGCCGCCGTGCCGGTGATGTCGAAATCGCCGGTGCCGCTCGGCGCGCCCTGCGCCGTGATCGTCGAATCCGTCGGCGTCGTGTCGATCATCAGCGTCAGCGGAGGTGAGCCTCCGCTTTCGTTTCCTGCTGCATCGGCGGCGGTCACGGTGATGGCGTGGCTGCCCTCCGTCAGCGTGGACAGGGTGATGCTGTAGGCGCCGGTGACCGTATCCGCCGCCGCGGTGCCGAGCAGCGTCCCGGCCTCATACGCGCTGACGATGGCGCCCGGTTCGGCAAAGCCGGTCAGGGTCGGCGTCGCATCATTCGTCAGCCGGTCGCCGATCGTGCCACCATCGGATTGCCGCGCCAGCGCGGGCGTGCCCGGCGCCGCGGGAGCGGTCGTGTCGATCGTGACGTCGAAGGTGGAGAGGGTTGCCGAAGGGCCGGAGGGCGAGATGGCCCTTGCCGTAAGGGTGTGGGTCCCGCTGGCCAGTGGTGTCACCAGCGTGAAGCTCCAGATCCCCGTGCCATCGGCCCCCGTGGCGGTGCCGAGGAGGGTCGCACCTTTATAGATCTCGACCGTCGCGCCCGGTTCCGTCACGCCGCCCAGCGTGGGGGTGGTATCCGACGTGATGCCATCGCCGCCAGTGCCCGTGTCGCTTGTCGGGTCCACTTCCAGGGTCGGCGCATCCGGCACCGGCTTGATGAGCAGTTGCAACACCACGGAGGCGGCGGAGGTGCCAGCGCCCGCAACGGTCGCCTTGGCCGAAATGTCATGGTTCCCGTTGCTGAGCGGTGTCGTCGGCGTAAAGGACCAGGCGCCGGTCGTCCCATCCGCCGTGACGGTGCCGATCTTCACCGCGGCGTCATAGATGTCGACAGTGGCGCCGAGGACCGCCGTGCCTTGCAGGGTCGGCGTGGTATCGGCGGTGCGCTTGTCCCCGGTCACGCCGGAATCGCTGGCCAGGGCCAGCGCTACGGTTGGCGGGCGAGGGCTGGTATCGAGAACCCCGAAGAAGGCTGGCTCCGCATTGCCGAAGGGGTTGATCTCCGCGACCTGGGTCGCGTTGCGCGTCACCGGATCAAAGACCCAGAGTTCGCCACCCGACGCCGCGCTGGCACCGCGGAACAGCGCGCGCCCATCCGGCAGCAAACCCGGGCTGCCCGTCTCCACCGCGATCGCCCGCAGGCCCGCGATCTGGGAGGTGCCGGCCGCCGTGCCATCGGTCACCCAGACTTCGCTGCTGGCGGCGCCGGAACGCTGGAGGTTCAGCAGCACCAGCCCCGGCGCAACGTTGAGACCGCCATCGAAGCTCGTGCTCAAGGCGCCCGGGCTGAGATCCGCGACGAGGTCCACCGTATCCGTCGCGGTGTCGAAGACCTTCAGTTCCTGTCCCTGGCCTGCGACCGTCGAGCGGAACAGGAACTTGCCATTGCCGAGGCTGACCACGTTGTTGACGCCGGTCCCGACATCGCTGTCGGTCACCCGGACCGTACCGCCCAGGGTCCCATCGGTGACCCAGACCTGGCTCTGGGTGATGTCGACGAAGGCGGCTTCGCCGGGGGCGAAGATGACGGGCCGGATGCCAGGCCCGGAAAGCCCCAATGGAGCAAGCTTACTGGTGCCGGCGGAAGTGCCGTCCGTTACCCAGAGCTGATTCGGGCCACTATTTGTCGGGTCTTCGCGCGCGATGAACAGAATTTTATCGTTGGTGAGTCCGAAGAAATTGCTGGGATTGCTGTCCGGGCCGTAAGTTCTGTTCGTGTACCCGAAAAAGGGGTCCCTTACCCGAACGCTCACCGAGTTGAGGACGATGTTCTTCAGCAGGAAAGTACCGGCTTCGGTGCCATCGGTGATCCAGGGCTCACGACCCACACCGGAATCAGAGGTCGGTACCGCCGCGAAGCCGGCCTTGCCGTTGCCGGCGTTGGAAATGTTGTAGAGGCCCGCAAGGCCGGTCTTGAACAGGGACGTCCCAGCCGCCGTGCCGTCGGTGATCCACAACTGCGACGCACCATTCTCATCATGGCGGAAGATCGCGTTGCCATTGCCGAGGTTGGTGAGTTGCTGGAAGCCATTGCTGAAGATCAGGCTGGTGCCGCCGGCCGTCCCATCCGTGACCCAGAGCCCCCCCGCCGCCTGAAAGGCGATGGTATGGTCGTTCAATAGCATCATGTTGCTGGGGGAGCTGCCATTCGTCCCCGGCGTGATGTCCTTCAACAGGGAAGGCGCCGCCGTGCCGTCCCAGACCCACAATTCGCGCCCATTCACTGCGGTGTTGGGCGCGGACTGGGTATAGGCCTGGAAGACGGCTTTGAACGGCATGCGACACTCCATGAACGACCCAGGTCTGTGCCCAGCAACCGTGCCAGAACCGGAAACCATGTTGGATTCGCACGCAACTTACTACAGTGTTATTCTCAGCCGCCAGCAACCGACGCGCGAAATCGCGAATTTCATGGCCGTCCTCAGCCGCCTTGTCGCCACCTTCGCCGCATGGGATCACGGGCGCGACAGCAAGGCCGACGGACCCCCATGCCCAGCGACCCCGATCCCCTCGCCGCCGCCATGCGCGGGGCCGGCAATGTCCAGATCCGCAGCGATGGCGACAGCGCGCCGCCCTATCAGGTGGAAGCCTCCCCCGGCTTCGCCGCCTGGATGCTGTCCCAGGACATATCGCTGGCCATCACCACCTATCAGATCGGCAAGGTCTTCCTGGTAGGGGCGGAGGATGAGCAGCGGCTGAACGTCGCCGAACGCACCTTCGAACGCTGCCTCGGCATCGCCTGGCGCAATGGGGCGCTGGCGCTGGCCGGGCGCAACGCGATCTACCGCTTCGGCAACGTGATTCCCCCCGGCCAGCAGTTGGAAGGCTATGACGCGGTCTATGTGCCGCAGGTCGCGTGGTACACTGGCGATGTCTTCGCCCATGATGTCGGGCTGCTGCCGAATGGCCGGCCGGTCTTCGCCAATACCATGTTCTCCTGCCTCGCCACGGTGGACGAAGCCACCAGCTTCCGTTCGGTGTGGCATCCCGCCTTCGTCACCCGCCTCGCGCCGCAGGATCGCTGCCACCTGAACGGTCTGGCGATGGATGAGGCGTCGGGAATGCCCGCCTACATGACCGCCTGCGCCGAGACGGATATGGCGCGCGGTTGGTCCGAAAAGCGCGTCGGCCATGGCGTGATCCTGGATGTCGCCTCGGGCGAGATCGTCTGCCGCGGCCTGACCATGCCGCATTCGCCGCGCCTGCATGATGGCCGGCTCTATGTGCTGAATGCCGGGACCGGCGAATTGGGGCTGGTGGATACGGGCGCGGCGCGCTTCCACCCGCTGGCCTTCCTGCCGGGCTTCGCGCGCGGCCTCGCGCTGCACAAGGGCCATGCGCTGGTGGGCCTTTCCCTGCCCCGCGCCAATGAGGCCTTCGCCGGGCTGCCGCTGGAAGACCGGCTGACGGAGGAGAAGAAGCAGGCGATCTGCGCCGTGGTGGTGGTGGAACTCGCCACCGGCAAGGTGCTGCACTGGATGCGCCTCGGCGGCGTGGTGCGCGAATTGTATGACATCGCCCTGCTGCCGGGGGCGCGCCGGCCGATGCTGGTGGGCCTCGCCCAGGGGCAGTTGAACCACCTCATCATGAACGGCCCGCCGATGACGCTGGCGGAAGTCGCGGCCCGCCCGGCATGACCGCGCCGACCGATCCCACCCTCACGCCCGATGCCAGGGCCGCGCTGGTGTTGAGCGGCGCGGCGGGGGACCTGCTGGCGCTGGGTCGGCTCGACCTGGCGCGGGACCTCGCGGTGCAGGCGCTGCGGATCGACGCCACGCCGGCCAATTGCCATTCCGTGATGGCCGGAATCCAGGAGGAAGACTGCGCCTGGGACGCGGCGATGGAGCACTGGCGGGACGCGGCCCACCGCGCGCCGGACAACGCCAGCCACCGCTTCAACCTGGCCCTGGCGCTGATGCTGCGGGGCGAATGGCGGGAAGCGCTGCCGTTGCAGGAAGCGCGGCTGGAGATGGCGGATTGGATGAGCCTCGCCGCGAAGGGCAGCCTGGATGGCATTCGCTTCCGGCTGTTCCGCCCCGGGGATGCGCTGGCCGGGAAATCCGTGCTCGCCTTCAGCGAACAGGGGCTGGGCGACAATGTCTGGGCGATGCGCTGGCTGCTGCCGCTCGCGGCGCGCGGCGTGAAGCTGGAACTCGCCTCCCGCGCCGCGCTCGCGCCGCTGGTTCGGCTGATCGCGCCGGGGCTGCCGCTGATGTCGCCACCGGATGGCAAGGATGAGGTGAAGATGAACATGGCCGCGCTGGCCGGCCGGTTCGAGACCTTCCTGCCGATGATGAGCCTTCCGCTGGCGATGGGCGTCGAGGCGCCCGGCGCCGAGGCCGGTGGTGCGAGCATGCCCTACCTGCGCCCGGATCCCTCCGCCATCGCCCGCTGGCGCGCCCGCTACGCGGCGGCGCTGCCAGGGGCGCAGCGTGTGGTGGGGGTGGTATGGCGGGCGAACCCAGAAAGCGGTTCCGCCCCCCGCCGCAACCTGCCGCCGCCCGCGCTGGCGCCGCTTGCAGGGGTGCCCGGCCTCGGCTTCGTGAACCTCCAGGGTGGCGCGCCCGAGGGGCGCGACGCGATGGCAGCAGCACTGCCCGGCATGCTGGATGCGATGGCGGACGGGGAGAAGCCGCTCGATGACTTCGCGGCCGCCATCGCGGCGACCGACCTGCTGGTCACGGTCGATACCTTGGCCGCGCATATGGGCGGCGCGATGGGCCATGATACGGCGGTGCTGCTGGCGGCCCAGCCAGGCTTCTACTACGGCCTCGGCCGCGCGGACTGCCCCTGGTACCCCAGCCTTTCCCTCCATCGCCAAGCGGTGCCCGGGGACTGGGCCTCGGCGGTGGCAAGCCTGCTGGCGCGGCTGCGCTAGCAACCCGCGCGTGCGGGGGCGCATGTTCACCATGCGAACGCTGTAAAACTGGGAAGCTCGCGGGCGCGGCAAACATGCCCTCATCCTCCCATGCAGCGACGATACCTCCTCGGCGGCCTAGCCGGCCTCGGTTTTCCCCTCCCCGCCCGCGCGCAAGCCTGGCCGGAGCGCCCGGTCCGCGTCATCGTCCCCTTCCCCGCCGGCGGCAGCCTCGACATCGTGCCGCGGCTGGTGGCGCAACAGATGGCGACGCTGCTCGGCCAGCCCTTCGTGGTGGAAAACCGCGTCGGCGCCAGCGGCAGGCTCGCGGTGGAAGCGGCGCGCGGTGCGGCGCCGGATGGCTACACGCTGATGGCCATCAACGGTGTCACCCACGGGTCGAACCCCGCGGTGACGGCGCAGCTGGGCTACGACCCGATCACCGACCTCGCGCCGATCGCGCTGCTGGCGCAAGCGCCGCTTGCCGTGCTGGTGCAGAAGGATGTGCCCGCGAACACCGTGGCGGAGCTGGTGGCGCTGATGCGGCGCGACCACGGCAAGCTGAACTTCGCCAGCGGTGGCGCCGGCACGCAACTGCACCTGGCGGCGGTCATGCTGCTGGCGCAGGCAGGCCTGCCGGCGGATGCGGCGGTGCATGTGCCCTATGCCGGACAGGCCCCGGCGGTGGTGGACCTGCTGGCGGGGCGCGTGCAGTTCATGGTCAGCAGCACCGGCAGCGTGATGCAGCAGATCCGCGCCGGGCAGTTGCGCGCGCTGGCGACGACGGGGCGCGAACGCTGGTTCCGCCTGCCGGATACGCCCACCCTGCAGGAACTCGGCTATGCCGATTTCGACGTGGTCGCCTGGGCCGCGCTCGCCGCGCCGGCGCGGACGCCGCAGCCGGTCCTCGACCGCTTGAACGAGGCCGCGAACCGCGCGCTCGGCGACGCCGAGTTGCGGGCGCGGCTGGAGAATGTGGATTTCCGCGCGGCAGGTGGCAGCGCCGCCAGCCTCGCTGCCTTCGTCGCGGCGGAGGTCGCGCGCTATCGCAAGGTGGTTCGGGATGCCGGACTGACCTTCGACAATTAGGCCAGAGCCCGGAGAAAGCGCCATGCGCCGTCGCAACCTGATCAGCCTTGCGCCCACGCTCCTCGCCGCGCCCGCCTTCGCGCAGGGCAGCGGCTTTCCGAGCCGGCCGATCCGCGTAATCGTGCCCTTCGGTGCCGGCGGCAGCGTGGATGTCGCGGCGAGGCTGATGGCGCGGGAGATGCAGGACCGGCTCGGCCAGCCCATGGTGATCGAGAACCGTGCCGGCGGCACCGGCAAGGTCGGCGTGCAGGCGGTGATGGCGGCGCCGCCGGATGGCCACACGCTGGCGATGGTGAACGCCATCACCCACGGCACCGTGCCCGCCACCACCGCCGATCCCGGCTACGACCCCGTGACGAGCCTGGTGCCCGTGGTGCGCGCCGCGGAATCACCCATCGCGCTGCTGGTGCATCGGGACGTGCCGGCGCGCAACGTGGCGGAGTTGGTGGCGCTGCTGCGGGCGCGCCCGGGGGCCTTCACCTATGCCACGGGCGGCGCCGGTTCGGGCGCGCATCTTGCCATCGTGCTGTTCCTCGCCCAGGCAGGGCTGCGCCAGGATACGGCGCTGCATGTGCCCTATCGCGGCGAGGCGCCGGCGCTGGTCGATCTCATCGCCGGCACCGTGCATTTCGCGATGATCGGCGCCGGCAGCCAGGATGCTCTGAGCGGCGGCGTGCTGCGCGCCCTGGCCACCACAGGCACCGAACGCTGGTCCCGCTATCCGGATGTGCCGACGATGGGCGAGGCCGGGCTGCCGAATGTGCTCTATACCGGCTGGAGCGGCCTCGCCGCCCCGGCCGCGACGCCGCCCGCCATCATCGAGCGGCTGAACCAGGCCGCGAATGACTGCCTTCGCGGCGAAAGCCTGCGCCGCACGATGCGGGAGAACGGCATCGCCGCGCAGGGCGGCACGCCTGGCGAATTCCGCGAGCACATTGCGCGGGAAGTGGCACTGTGGCGCGCCGTCGTCACCAGCAACAACCTGACCTTCGACGGCGGCTGACGTCAGCCCTGGCTGAGCATCGCCGCGCAGTAGCGGGGCAGCATCGCGCCAACCAACGCATCCCCCGCCAGCACGCGCCCATGCAGCGGCGCGATGGCGTACGGCGTGATGGTGCCGAACAGCCGGTCCCAATGCGCGGCGAGCGTGCCGCCCTCGGCTTCCGCCAGCCATTGGAATTTCGCCCGCAGATGCGCCCGCAGCGCCGGCATTTCTGGCAGGCCGGCGAGATCGTCGCGGCGGATTACTGGCGTGTCCGCGGTCTCCAGCATCTCGCCGCAGAAACTGTCGCTGGTGAACAGGGTGCGGCTGGCGCGGTCATAGGGCCAACTCGTGCCGAGCGTCCGCATCACCGGGTCCAGCGCCACGACATCGGCAAAGCCAAGCGGCGCGAGGTCACTGCCGAGGCGGATATGCGTCACCGGCCCGCCGCGCCACACGGCGCCGGGCGGCATGTGCACAAGGCGGTTCGGCTCGATCGGGTTCGCCGTGGCGAGCGCGGCATCCGGGAAGGCGGCGAGCACGGCGGCAAGATTGCCGAGCGTATCGAGCTCGATCCGCGTGACGAAGACGGTCAGCCGCCGTGCACCGAGCAGGTCGCGCAGCGTGGCCACCAGCCCTGGTCCGTGCTTCGCGACACCGGTATCGATCAGCAGCGCGCGATCCTCTGCCAGTAGCAGGAAAACGTTGTAGGGCTCGAAGCCCCGCGCGCCTTCGGGCACCCAGCTCACGCGGCCATCCACGGGCTCGATGGCCGTCAGCACCAGCACGCCAGGGGTGATGGCCTCGATGTCCATCCCGCTCATCCCCGGATGCTCCGCAAGCCGGCATGGAACACGCGCGTCATCGCCGGCACATCGGTGATGACCCCGCCATGCGCCGGCGCGATGATCGAAGCCGGGTAGATCCGGAGAAAATCATCCATGGCGAGGATGGCGCGATCCGCCTCCACATGCCGCGTCCAGGACAGCGCGCGTTCGATGACGAGCCGCGTATCGCTGGCTTCCGGCATGCGCGGCAATTCCTCCGCCAGCAGGCCGCATTGCCCGGCCTCATGCTCATGCGTGTAGGGATAGGCATCGCTGAGGAACAGCAGGCGCGCGGTCGGTTCATAGCCCCAGAGGGTGTTGGGCAGGTCCCGGATCGCCGCCGGGACGATATCGAGCCGCCGGTCGCCGAGCGGCAGCGATTCGCCCGCGCGCATCGTCCGCATCCGCGCTTCCTCCCCGGGGTAGTACAGGTGGTAGTTGCGGAGATCACCGACCACGGTCAGCCCAGGATAGGCTTCGATCAGCGGGCCGATATTGCCCATATGCGGCGCTTCCGGATGGGTCGGGAAGACGTAGTCGAGCGGCCGCCCGGCGAGGACATCAGCGAGCTCGTCGCGCAAGGCGGGCCAGCCATAGGGCATGGCGGTGTCGATCAGCACCGTGGCCTCGCTGCCGATCAGCAGGAAGCAGGAATTGTGGTTGTGCAGCCAATGCCCATCGCCGGCCTTCACCGGCAGGCAGGTGGTGAACCAGAAGCAGCCGGGGGAAATTTCCCGCGGCAGACTGCCCTTGCCGATCATCGCCGCCACTCCGCTTGTCGCGCGATCATCGCTTCGGGTAGCCTCCGCGGGCGAGACGGGAGCGATCGAGCATGACCAAGCCCGTGCAGGCGCTGGCGCGCGGGCTTGATGCCCTCGCCTTCCTCAATCGCTGCAACGGCGCCAATTCGAACCAGGTGGCGATCGGCATCCGCATCACCCGCGGCACCGCCTATCGGATGCTGGAGACGATGGTGGGGCTCGGCCTGTTGCGGAAGGATGTGGAACGCGGCGGCTATTGGCTGACGCAGGATGTGCGCCAGCTTTCCGACGGCTTCGACGACGAAAGCTGGATCACGACGCTGGCGCGGCCGGTGATGGAGGAACTCGGCGCGCGCATCGGCTGGCCGGTGATGTTGACGACGCCGCTGGGCACGCAGATGGTCTTGCGCGGCAACACGGATTACCGCACGCCGCTGGTGTTCAACCGCTATCCCGTCGGCCATCGCGTGCCGATGCTCGGCAGCGCCAGCGGCCGCGTCTGGCTGGCCTTCGCGCCCACCGTCACGCGCCGCATCACGCTGGACCTGATCGCCGGTGGTCCTTTGCCGTGGAAGGAGATGGCCAGCGCGCCGGAGAAGGTGGCGCGGCTGCTGGCGGGGGTGCGGCGGCAGGGCTTCGCCGTCGCGCCCTCCCCCATCGAGGCCGGCAGCACCAGCCTCGCCGTGCCGCTGCTGGTGGGGGATCGCTGCCTCGGCTGCCTCGGTGCGCGCTACTTCACGCGCGCCCTGCCGAGCGCCACGGCGCGGGAGGCGCTGGTACCCCCCTTGCGGGACGCGGCGCTGCGCATCGTGGCCGCGATCGGCGAGGGTTGAGCGGGGCATCTACGCGGCGAAAAGGCGCCCGGGCGCCAGGGCCGGACGGCGGCCGAAATGCTGGGACACGGCCCAGACCATCGCCTGATTGCTGCTGACGACGGGCTTGCCCGTCAGCGCCTCCATCGCCTCCAGCACCCCCATCGTCGGCAGGTCCGTGCAGCAGACGAGGATGCCGTCCGCACCGCTGTGGTCCAGCTTCGCGAAATGCTCCAGCAGCGCGGCCCGCGTCATGCGGGAAACGCCGCGGAACAGCTCCATGCTCGCATTCAGGCCGAGGCCAAGGGAGGCGGTGGTGGCGATGCCGGCTTCGGCGAGATAGGCGATCACCCTGTCATTCGTCGCGGGCAGATAGGGCGTGAACAGCGCGATGCGGCGAAGGCCGAGATGGCGCAGCGCCTCGACGATCGCGGTGCCGACATCCCGCGCGCGCGCGGCCTTGGCACCTTCCATCAGCGCCACGGATTCCGGTGCGCCCAGCGCCATCGCGGCGGAGGTGCAGCCGAGCATGGCGAGGTCCAACTGGCAGGCGGAAAGGTCCTTCAGCGGCGGCGCCATCGCGTCCCGCAACCGGGCAGCCATGGTGGCATCGTCATCCGCCTTGGGCAGGGCCATGCGCGCGGCGTGGAAGCTGAGGCCGGGGAAGCCGGCGCGGTTCAGCTCCGCCTCGCAGGTCGTGTTGCTGCCGGGGACGAGGATGCCGACGCGGTTCGGGAGTTCGCCCGAAGGGGGAAAGGCGGGTGCGGTGTTCTGCATGCTGCCAGCATGACACGCCCCGGGCGCCCGCGTCAGCCGGCGCGCGCAATGTTCACCATGCGGGCATATCGGTCGCGGTGGCTGCCCGCGCCGTCGCCACCATGCGAGGCAGGGTGACGGCGAGGCGAAGGCAGGGACGATCCGCATGGCGACAGGCCCGATGGCGACAGGTCCCGCGCGCGCGGCGGAAATCCTGCCGCGCGAGATCACCTCCGAGACCGATACGCGCGACCAGCTTCGCCTGGAACAGGCGCATCGCATCCGGCGCGGCTATGACGACCTGTTCATCGTCGATCTCGATGCTCACCACTTCGAGACGGAATCCTGGAACGACCTGGTCGACTTCATCGAGGACCCGATCCTTCGCCAGACGGCGCTGAGCTACAAGCGCCACCCCGACAGCAAGCTCGGCCCTGTGCTGCTGCACACCAATGGCGGCCAGCTGTCGCAGAGCGCGGCCGGGCGGATCCCGCATTCCAGCCTCTCGCCCGGGGAGGCCGTGGATGACCTGACGGTGCACCGGGACGTGGTGCCGCTGCGGCGTTCGATGGACGCCATGGGCATCGCCCGCATGGTGATCTTCCCCAACGCGCTGCTGCAGCTCGGCACGCACCCCGATCCGAATGTCGAGATCAACCTCGCCTTCGCCTATATGCGGCTGCTGACGGAGCGCATCCTGCCCGGTGACCCGCGCCTGAAGACCATGGCCTTCCTGCCCTTCTGCGATGCCGCGGCCTGCGAGCGGATGATCGATCTCTACGCCGACAATCCGGATGTGATCGGCTTCATGATCACCAGCGTCCGCAAGCACCCCGTGCACCACAACAGCAACATGCGGCTCTATGCGAAGCTGCAGGAAATCGGCAAGCCGCTGGCCTTCCATGCCGGCATCGACACGCAGAACGGCACGATGCTGCAGCTCGACCGCTTCGTGTCGATGCACGCGATCTCCTTCGTGCTGTCCAACATCATCCACATGACGAACTGGGTGATGCACGGCATGGGCGAACGCTTCCCGAAGCTGCCGGTGCTGTGGATCGAGGCGGGGCTCGCCTACCTGCCCTTCCTGATGCAGCGGCTCGACAACGAATACCTGATGCGGCAATCCGAGGCGCCGCTGCTGAAGCGCCTGCCGAGCAGCTACATCCGCGACATGTACCATTGCTGCCAGCCGATGGAGCGCACCAACATGAAGCTGCTGGAAGCGACCTTCGAGGCGATCGACGGTGAGAACAAGGTGCTGTTCGCATCCGACTGGCCGCATTGGGATTTCGATGCGCCCTCCGTCATCATGGACCTGCCCTTCCTGTCGGAACAGGGCAAGCGCAACATCCTGGGCGAGACCGCCCGTCGCCTGTTCCGGCTGTGAGGGCGCCATGAAGGAAATCCTCGTCGCCACCTTCGCCGAATTCGCCGACCGGGACCGCCGCGTGATCGCGGCCGACGGCCTCGAGATCGGCGTTTTCCGCCTTGGCGAGCGCGTCTTCGCCTATCAGAATCGCTGCCCGCACCAGGGCGGGCCGGTCTGCCAGGGCAAGCTGATGCCGAAGGTGGAACAGCCGCTGGGCCCGGATGGCACGGCACTCACCATGCGCTTTTCCGAGACGGTGGTGCATCTGGTCTGCCCCTGGCACGGCTACGAATTCGAGCTGGACACGGGCCAGCACCCCGGCAGTGCCACCACCAGGCTGCGCCGCTTCCGCACGGAAATCCGCGACGGCGCCGTCTATGTCCTGCTCTGACGCTGAGTTCCTCACGGCCTGCGAGGCCCTGGCCGCGCGCGCCCGGCGGGGGGAGGCGCTGCCGCCCGCGCTCGGGGCCGCGGCGCTGACGCTCGGCGCATTGGCCTATGGCGCCGCGGGCGCGCGTGGGGAATCATTGCCGCCGGCATTGCAGGGCGAGGTGCCGGCGACAGAGGTGGTGGTGGCGGTCAGCGCCATGCTGCGCGCCGCCGGGCTGAACAGCTTCGACCTCGCCATGTGGTTCCACCGCGCGGCCCCACCGGCCGCCTGACGTCACCAGGAGAGCCTGTTTCATGCGCTACGATTTCGTCCCCATGCCGCACCGCAAGCCGCTGCGCTTCCCCAATGGCGCGCGCATCGCGATGCTGCTGACGACGAATTTCGAATACTGGGACATGACGAAGGACACCGAAAAGCCCTTCTATCCCGGCGGCCCGTCCATCATCACGGATACGCTGCCGGGCAATGTCTATGACAACCCGAACTGGACCTGGCGCGAATACGGCCAGCGCGTCGGCGTGTGGCGGATGTTCGAGACCTTCGAGCGCGCTGGCGTGCCGACGAGTTGCACGATGAACGCGAAGATGGGCCTCGAACGCCGCCCCGTCGTGCAGCACGCCATCGACAAGGGCTGGGAGATCGTCGCCCACAACTACGTCCAGACCGACCTGCTGACGAACTACCAGTTCGACATCGAGGGCGAGCGCCAGGTGATCCGGGAGACGCTGCGCGTCTATCAGGACGTGGTCGGCAAGCCCGCGCGCGGCTGGCTTTCCTGCTCGCTGCGCTCCACGCCGAACACCATCGACATCCTGGCGGAGGAAGGCTTGATCTTCTGCACGGACCTGCTGAACGACGACCAGCCCTATATGGTCCAGACCGAATGCGGAAAGCCCTTCGTCTCCATCCCCTACACCTCGGAAGTGAATGACTTCACGGTGTTCCTGCGCCAGGGGAAGGATGCGAATGGCGCGTTTTCCGTCTTCAAGGAACAGTTCGACGAGCTGTATCGCGAAGGCGCGGGCAGCGGGCGGCTGATGAATATCGGCCTGCACCCGCATGTCATCGGCCAGCCCTTCCGCATCCGCGCGCTGCGGGATTTCGTGGACTACGCCAAGACCTTCCCCGATGTGTGGTGGACGACGCGGGAGGAGATCGCGGAGTGGTATCTGCTGAACCACGAAAGCCATATCGGCTGAGCGGCGCCGGCGGCGCCTTTGATGGCGCCGCCTTTTGCCTCAGCCCGCGCGCAGCCCATCCCACGCCGCGCGGGAAATGCGGCCAATGGTCGAGAAACTGGCGGCATAGCCCGGCAGCCCGTCCGGCATCGTATCCGGCACCCAATCCGTCGCGGCGGCGAGGATGAACAACGGCTTGCCGCCGTCGAAGACGATCGCCGCATCCATCCGCCCGCGCCGGCCGCGCCCCGTCTTGTGCGCGACCTTGGTGCCATAAGGCAGCAGGTTCGGGATCAGGTTCCGCAGCAATTGCCAGGACAGGATGTCGAGGCCCAGCCTGCATAGTTCCGTCGAACAGCGCAGTTTCGCCGCCACCGCCGCATCCTCCGTCCCCAGCAGGATCTGGTGCAGCAGATGCACCTGGTCCGCCTGGGTGGTGGATGCCGTCGCCGTCACCGGATGGTCCCAGCCGATGCCGAGCGGCGGGATCAGCCCGCGGTGATGCGAGCCGACCATGCCGACGGCCTGGCAGTACTCATCCATGCTGCCAGCCCCGATGCGTTCCAGCACCGCCTGTGTGCAGACATTGTCGCTGGTGATGATCATGTTCACCAGCACGTCGCGGAAGGGGATGACGCAATCCGGCGTCATGTAGCGATAGGTGCCGGAGGCCACATCCTTCTGCAGCCGCGCCTCCAGCGTCACCGGCTCATCGAGGCGCAGCCGGCCATCATGCACCGCGGCCAACGCCGCCATCATGATGGAGATCTTCCGCACGCTCGCCGACGGTGTTTCCACCGAGCCTTCGCGTTCCGCGTCGCGGCCGTTCTTCAGGTCACGCAGGAACCAGCGCGTCTTGAAGGGTTGTTCGTCGCAGATGGCGTTCATGCGCGCCGCGATCTGATCCACGGGATATCCTTTCGAAGGGGTGGTCACGCGCTCAGGCGGCGCGGCGAGGGGGAAGCACCTGGGCCTGGAAGCCCGGGTCGAAGATACGATCCGCCATCACCTGGCACCGCTTGATGAGGCGATGTTCCTCCGGCCCGTAATCCGCGATGGCGCGATGGATGGTGCCGATATTGTCCCAGATCAGCAGGTCGCGCTCGGTCCAGACATTCAGATAGGCGAACTCCGCCCGCAGCTGGAAGGCGAAGAGGTAGTCGAGGATCGCCGCACTTTCCGCCTCCGGCAATTCATTGATGCGGATGGCGTAGCCGGGATTGCAGTAGAGAACCTTGCGCCCGGTCACGGGGTGGGTGAGGAACAGCGGGTGCACGACGGGCGGGCGCAGCGCGCGCTGTTCATCCGTCAGCGGCGGGCGCGTGCTGCCCTTGTCGTGGCGCATATGGTCCCAGAACTTGTTGAAGTCATGCGTGACGGTCGCGTCCCGCAGCATGTCCCGCATCCCCGCGGGCAGGGCTTCATAGGCGCGCTGGGTGTTGCGGAATTCGGTGCCGCCCAGCGTGCGGCCATCCCGCTTTGGGATGGTGATGCCATAGAGCACGTTCACGAAACCCATCGTCGTGCGATAGGACATGTCCGTGTGCCAGTCCTGCCCGGCATCATGGCTGCCGATGTATTTCCCGTCCTGCTTCACATTGGAAAGCAATCCGACGCCATGCACGCCGGATGGCGGCAGTTCGCCCGTCGAACGGATGGAGGCCTGGATGCTGCCAAAGCGTTCCGAGAAATCCTTCACCGCCTGGGATGACAGATCCTGGCCAGGGAAGCGCAGCACGCCATGCTCCCCCAGCGCCATCACGATGGTGGTGAAATCGCCGTCCGACATCGGCTGGGACAGGTCGATACCCGTCACGGCCGCGCCGAGATTCTGTCCGGTTGGTGCAATCCTGGGCATGCTCTGGCCCTCCCGGACCGGAGCCTAATCCCAGGGGGCAGGACTTGGCTACGGGGTCGGCTTGCCCGGCAGCGCACCCTCGGCGATCAGCACCTCATGCGCGGCCTTGAAGGCATCGAGGCCGGCGGGGATGCCGCAATAGGCGGTGGCGTGCAGCAGCGCGGCGCGGATCTCGGCGACTGTCAGCCCGTTG
>CANJXD010000013.1 GCA_947478535.1 Acetobacteraceae bacterium | reverse complement strand
TCGAGGATGCGGGCATTGGCGAAGATCGTGGTGGACATGGGTGGCTCCTGCGGGTTGGGCCGAAACCTAGAACGCGATGCCCTGCTCCGCCAGACGGGCGCGGATGAGCGTCTTCGGAACCTTCCCATAGCCGGATTTCGGCAGCGCATCCCAGACCACAACGCGCAGGGGCTGCTTGTAGCGGGCGATGCGGTCCCGCAGATGGGCCAGCACGGCCGCCTCGTCCAGCGCCATGCCGTCCCGCGCCACGACGCAGGCGACACCGGCTTCCCCCCATTTCGGGTGGGGGATGCCGACCACGGCGCATTCGGCGATGGCCGGGTGCGTCAGCATCGCCTCCTCCGCCTCGCGGGGATACACGTTCGATCCGCCGGAGATGTACATGTCCGACGCGCGTCCCGTGATGAACAGGAAACCTCGCGAATCGAGACGGCCGAGATCGCCGGTGTGGAACCATCCCCCCGCGAAGGCCTTGGCGTTCGCTTCCGGATTTTCGAAATAGCCGGCGAAGACGGCGGGCCCGCGAACGCAGATCTCGCCAATCGCATCGGGCGGGAGGCGCGTGCCATCCTCCGCCAGGATAGCCACCTCCATCCCCGTGCGCGGCGCGCCGCAACTGCCGGCATTGTCCTCGGTATGCTGGTCCGGTCGGAGGACGGTGATGTTGCCGGTCACCTCGCCGAGCCCGAAATACTGCACCAGGCAGGGGCCGAGTTTTGCGAGTGCCTCGGCCTGGTCGGCCGCATACATCGGCGCGCCGGCGTAGATGACGTGGCGCAGGGAGGAATGGTCGAAGCGGTCCACGGCGGGGTGGCGCACCAGCGCGGTGAGGATGGTCGGCACGGTGAACAGGTTGCTGACGCGGTGCTCGGCGACCAGCGACCAGGCTTCCTCCGGGTCCATCTTCTCCCCCGCCAGCAGCACGCTCCGGGCGCCGCGCGCAACCTGGGTGAGGGCGTGGATGCCCGCGCCATGCGACAGCGGCGCGACGACGAGGGAAGCATCGCGCTCCGTCGTGCCGGGCAGCAGATCCGCCAGATGGTTCGTCACCACGAAGGCCATCTGGCCATGCGTGAGTACTGCCGCCTTGGGGCGGCCGGTGGTGCCGCTGGTGTAGAAGAACCAGCAGGGATCGTCATAGGCGACCGCTTCCTCGTGATCCACCGGGGGCGGCGTGGCGGCGGTGAGCAGGGTTTCGTAGTCCAGCTCCCCAGCGCCTGCATCGCCTACCGCGATCACGGTCCGCAGATGCGGGCTCGCCGCGCGCACGGCTTCCGCGTGCTGGGAGAATCCCTCGTCGCGCAGCATGACGACGGCGCGGGAGGAGGTGGCAAGCCAGGAGACCTCGGCCGGTGTCAGGCGGAAATTGGTGGGGACCCAGGCGGCGCCGATCTTGAAGCAGGCCCACATGCTCTCAAACATCGCATTGGTGTTGCGGGAGTGGACGAGAACGCGGTCCCCCTTCCCCACCCCAAGCCCGCGCAGCGCCTGGGCCGCGCGATCGACGCGGGCATCGAGTTCGGCGAAGGACCAGACCCGGCCGCGCCAGACCAGCGCTGGCGCCGCCGGCAGGCGCCGCGCCGTCTGTGTCAGCAGCCGGCCAAGATTGGCGGCATTCGCCATGAACGCATCCCCCGCTTTGGCGGGAGCATAGCCTTCAGGCCATCACAGCTTCCAGGGGGGCGAAACTGTCAGCGCGCGCCATCCCCCAGGCGCTGGCAAAACGGGCATCGGCCGTCCCGCGCAGCAATTCGCCAGGAGCGAGGCTGGGATAGAGATCGGCGTAGCTCCGCACCTCCTGCGGCGAGACGCGGCGCCAGACATGGTCCGGGCGCAGCTGGGAGGCATGGTCGAGCCCTGCGGCGGCGACCATATCGGCCAACGCATCCAGCGTCGCCGCATGGAACTGGCGCACCCGCGTTGACTTGTCCGGCACCAGCAGGGCGCGGCTGCGCGTCGGGTCCTGCGTCGCCACACCGGTCGGGCAGCGATCGGTATGGCAGGACAGCGACTGGATGCAGCCGAGGGAGAACATGAAGCCGCGCGCCGAATTGCACCAATCCGCGCCGAGGGCGAAGGCGCGCGCCATATCGAAGGCGCTGGCGATCTTGCCGCTGGCGCCGAGCCGGATGCGATGGCGAAGGCCGACGCCGATCAGCGCATTGTGGACGAAGTTCAGACCCTCCCGCATCGGCATGCCGAGATGGTCCATGAATTCCAGCGGCGCCGCGCCGGTGCCGCCTTCCGCGCCATCGACGACGATGAAATCCGGCGTGATCCCGGTTTCCACCATCGCCTTGCAGATCGCCAGGAATTCCCAGCGATGGCCGATGCAAAGCTTGAAGCCCGCGGGCTTGCCGCCGGAAAGCCGTCGCATCTCGGCGATGAAGTGCAGCATCCCGATGGGGGTGGAAAAAGCGGTGTGGCTGGGGGGGGAGACGCAATCCTCCCCCATGGGCACGCCCCGCGTCTGGCTGATCTCGGCACTGACCTTGGCCGCTGGCAGCACGCCGCCATGGCCGGGCTTGGCGCCCTGGCTGAGCTTCAGCTCCACCATCTTCACCTGCTCGCTCGCAGCGACATCCGCGAACAACTCCGGTGAGAAGCTGCCATCGCGGTTGCGGGCGCTGAAATAGCCGGAGCCGATTTCCCAGATCAGGTCGCCGCCATGCTCCCGGTGATGCGGGCTGAGCCCACCCTCCCCCGTATCATGCGCGAAGCCGCCCTCCTTCGCCCCCTTGTTCAGCGCGCGGATGGCGTTGGCGGAGAGCGAGCCGAAGCTCATGGCGGAGATGTTGAGCAGGGAGGCCGCATAGGGCTGCGTGCAATCCGGCCCGCCGATCAGCAGGCGCGGCGATTCATGGGCCGGCGGCTTCGCGGCGATCGAATGCTGCAGCCATTCGAAGCCGTCCTGATAGACATCGTACTGGGTGCCGAAGGGGAGCTTGTCCAACTGCATCTTGGCGCGCTGGTAGACGATGGCGCGCTTGTCCCGACTGAAGGGCGTGCCGTGCTTCTCATCCTCGAAGAAGTACTGCCGCATTTCCGGCCGGATGGATTCCAGCAGGAAGCGCAGATGCGCGGCGATGGGGTAGTTCCGCAGCACGGCGTGGGAGGGGTGGAACAGGTCCCGGAGCCCCATCACCGAAAGCCCGCCCGCCACCGCCAACCCCAGCCCCGGCCAGAACCCCGGCCAGACGGCGAAGCCCACCGCGAAGCCCAGGCTCGCGGCGAACGCCAGGCCGAGCGGGATGAAACGGGTCGGCAGGAGGCGGTTCATGGCGGTTCGGTTCCTCGATTCCCGCCAGTCTATTCGCCTCGTGCGATCAAAGTGTTACGCAAACATCGCGTTTCGCGGTCATTGACCGGGCCATTTCAAACAGGCCGGTCGCCTTTTTCCACCTTCAGGGTGCGGTTGTCGGCGGCCGGCAGCATCCGGGCGGGGTCCCGCGTCACGATGATGTCGAGGATGGTCGGCGTATCCGTGTTCTCCAGCCCCGCGCGAAGGGCGCTGTCCAGCTTCTCCGGATCCGTCACGCGGATGCCCTGGCAGCCCATGGCGTTGGCGATGGCGGCGTAGTCCATCTCCACCAGGTCGGAGGACTGGTAGTTGCCATGGCCGAAGACAGCGTGCTGCAACGCCTTCACGTAGCCGGAGGCCGCGTTGTTGAAGACGCAGGCGACGATCGGCGCGCCGACGCGCCGGGCCGTCTCCAGATCCCCCATCGACATGTTGAAGCCGCCATCGCCGGTCAGCGACACCACGCGCCGCGTTGGCCCGACGCCGATCTGCGCGCCGATGCCGCCCGGCACGCCATAGCCGATGGAAGCGAAGCCGCGATCCGCGACGAAGCCGCGGCCGGCGCGCTTGGTGTCATAGAACAGCGCGCCCCAATGGGCTGCGAAGCCACCATCGGCGACGACCACCGCATCCGCCGGCAGCACCTTGTTCAGCTCCCCCATCAGGCGCCCGACATTGATCGGGCTTTCGACCGCCTCCAGCCGCTCCCGCGCCCCGGCCCGCCATTCGGCCATGCGCTTCGGCAGTTCGGCGCACCAACCGGCACGCGACACAGCGCGCTTGCCGCCATCGGCCAGCGCCGCCGCCATTTCCTCGATCGTCGCGCGGGCATCGCCGGCCAGCGCCACGTCCTGGCGCGTCGTGCGTCCGATCTCCTCCGGCCAGATATCGACATGGATCAGCGGCACGCCGGCCGGGATCAGGGTGAAGCGCTTGGTCGCGACCTCACCCAGCTTGCAGCCCAGCACCAGCAGGCAGTCGCTCATCGCCACCAGGTCGTTGGCGATGCGGGAATAGCGGCCGAAGACGCCGGCGGAGAGCGCGTGGTTGCAGGCGATGGAACCCTTGCCGGACATGGTGTGGGCGACCGGAATGCCCTGGGCTTCCGCGAATTCGGTCAGCGCCTGCTGCGCCTCGCTGATATGGATGCCGCCGCCGGCCAGGATCAGCGGGCGCTCGGCCTTGGCCAGCAGGGCGACGGCGCGCGCCAGGTCCTGCGCATCGGGGCGGGTACGCCGGGCCTGGGCCTTCAGCGTGCCGGGGTCGATCCAGAAATCGGCGGCGTCGAAATCATGCTCGCCATGGGCGATATCCTCCGGCACCGAGATCACCACCGGGCCGGGGCGGCCACTGGTGGCGACGGCGAAGGCGCGGCGGACATGTTCGGGGATGCGGGACAGCATCTCCACCCGGATCACGTCCTTGACCAGCGGGCGCAGCACTTCCAGCTGCTTCGCCTCCTGCGTCATATTCTTCCAGGCGTGCTGGCGATTGGCGTCGCCGACGATGGCGACCATCGGCATGCCGGCGTTGAAGGCCTCCGCGAGCCCCGTCGCCAAATTCGTCGCCCCCGGGCCGAGCGTGCCATCGACGAGGCCGGGCCGGTTCGTCACGCGGGCATAGGCATCGGCCGCGAAGGCCCCGCAGCGTTCATCGTTGATCAGGTAGTGCTGGACCTTCAGCACGCGGCACGCCTCGTAGAAGGGCAACAATTGAAAGCCGCCCATGCCGAACATCGGGCCGGATTCGTGCAGCTTCAGCATCTCCGCCAGGGCGGCGCCGCCGGACATGCGGCGGGTGGCATTCGGGGTCATCAGGCGTGCTCCAGCATGGCGGCGACGAAGTCCCGCGCGGATTGTCCGACCCGCCCGCCTCGGGCGGCTGCGGTGGTGTTGAGGGCGGAGAGGACGCCATCCTCCCAGGTGCTGATCCCGTCGCCGATCCGCGCCGAGAAGCAGGAAACGCAGCCGCCGGCGATGCCGCGGGCATCAAGCGCCGGCAGGCGGGACAGCCCGGCCTGGTCGATGCCGATGCCAGCATCGTTGTAGAGTGCCGCCAGCACATCGGCCTTCACCGCCGTGGCCGGCTTGCCGCCAAGCAGCCCGCCATGGCTACCCGTGACGACGATGTGCCCGGCATCGCCCGGCCCGACGAGGCCGTTCGAGTCGAGCGCGATGACGCGGATGGCGCCATGCCGGGCGACCTCCCGCCGTGCCTCCTCCATCTCGCCGGGGGCGTCCGGCATCGGCAGGCCCGCTTCGGCAAGCAGCGCCAGCGCTTCCCGCGTCGGCATGCCGACGCGCAGGCCAAGGGCGGAGGCCGGTTCATTGACGGTGGAGAGCAGTCCGCGCGCCAGCATATCCGCGCCCTCGCCGATCCGCGCCGTGGCGTGGCCGACCGCGGCACCGGGCACGCCGCGCGCCGACAGCCAATCGAGCCCGCCGATCCCCGCGGCATCTCGCCCGATGCCGGCATCATGCAGGATCATCCCGGCCAGGCCCTTGGCCAGCGCATACCAGGCGGCATAGAGCCCGGCATGGCTGGCGGCGCAGGCCACCCGCCCGGCCATGGTCGGGTCCAGATGCGTCACACTGTCCAGCACCAATGGCGGCGCCATCCCTGCACGTCCCCCCCTGGAACCCTCGTTTTCCGGCCCCGGCTTGATTCCTTCGCCCGGTGACGCATGCTCCGCAAGCCCCCATCCGCCCGGGATGGCCAGGGAGGGGGCATGGGGAGGCTTTGCAGTTCATGACCAGTGGTGGGGGCAACCGCGCCCGGTTGCTGGCGCTCTATGGCGCCATGTGCCGGATCAGGGCGTTCGAGGAAACGGCGCTGGCCGCCCACAAGGCCGGGGAGATCCCCGGGCCGTTGCATGTCTCGATCGGGCAGGAAGGCGTGGCGGCGGGGGTCTGCGCGAATCTGCGGCGCGATGACCGGATTACCTCGAACCATCGCGGCCATGGCCATGCGCTGGCGAAGGGTGCGGGGGTTGCCGGGATGATGGAGGAACTGTTCGGCCGCGCCGGCGGGCACTGCCGGGGCAAGGGCGGGTCCATGCATATCGCGGATTTCTCGGTCGGCATGCTGGGCGCGAATGGCGTGGTGGCGGGTGGCATCCCGATCGCGGTCGGCGCGGCCCAGGGAATCCGCCTCCTCGGCGGGGACCAGGTCGTCGCCTGCTTCTTCGGCGATGGCGCCATCAATCGCGGGCCGTTCCTCGAAGGGCTGAACTGGGCGGCGCTGTATCGCCTGCCGGTGCTGTTCGTCTGCGAGGACAACGGAGTCGCCGCCTTCACCGCCGCCGCTTCCGTCACCGCCGGCCCAGGGGTCGCGGCGCGCGCGGAGGCGCTCGGCGTCGCCTGCACCAGCATCGACGGCAATGACGTGGCGGCGGTGGATGCCACGGCGGCGCGGCTGGTGGCCGAGATCCGCAGCGGTGGGGGGCCGCGCCTGCTGCATGCGTCGACCTATCGCATCACCGGCCATACCAGCAACGACCCCGCCGCCTGGCGGGACCCGGAGGCGGTGGCGGCGGCGAAGGCGGCCGAGCCAATCGGGCGGCTGCGCGCGCGGCTGCTGGCCGAAGGCGCTGCACCCTCCCTCCTCGATGACATCCAGGGCGAGGCGCGGGCCGAGATGGCCCAGGCGCGGGAGAATGCGCTTGCCGCCCCCTGGCCGGACCCGGCCATCGCCTGGGAAGACGTGCAGGATTCCGGCGCCGTGCGGGAGGGCTACTGACATGGCGCAGGTCACGCTGGTGGAGGCCGCGCGGCTCGCCGCCCTGCAGGAAATGCGCCGCGACCCCACGGTCTGGGTGCTGGGGGAGGATGTCGCCCGTGGCGGGCTGTTCGGCCAGTATCGCGGCTTCGTCGATGAATTCGGCGCCCAGCGCATCGTCTCCACCCCGATCAGCGAAAGCGTCATCATGGGGGCGGGGCTCGGCGCCGCGCTGGTCGGCACGCGGCCGATCATCGAGATGCGCATCTTCGACTTCGTGATGTGCGCGATGGATGAGTTGGTGAACCAGATCGCCAAGGCCCGCTACATGTTCGGCGGCCAGGCGAAGCCCGCCGTGGTGGTGCGGATGCCGCATGGCATCTGGCGCAATTCGGCCGCCCAGCACAGCCAGACGCTGGAATCCTGGTTCACCCATATCCCCGGCGTCATCGTCGCCGTGCCCTCGACACCGGCGGATACGGCGGGGCTGCTGGTCTCGGCGATCCGCAGCGACGACCCCGTGCTGTTCTTCGACCCGAAGAACCTGTTTCCCCTGCTGGGCGAAGTGCCCGACATCATCGAGCCCATCCCATTCGGCCAGGCGCGGCATGCGCGGGCGGGGAAGGATCTGACGATCGTCACCTGGTCCGCCATCGTGCCGCAGGTGGAGGAGGCTGGAGCGATGCTCGCGGCGCAGGGAATCCACGCCGATATCCTCGACCTGCGGACGCTCTGGCCCTGGGATGAGGCGGCGGTGCTGGCCTCCGTCGCGCGCACGGGGCGGCTGCTGGTGGTGCATGAGGCCGTGACGACGGGCGGCTTCGGGGCGGAGATCATCGCCCGGGTGGTGGAGAAGCTCGGCCCGGGGGGCTTCCGCGCGGCGGCCCGGCTCGGCCAGCCCCGCGTCCCCGTGCCCTTCGCGCCGCCGCTCGAGGATGCGTTGAAGCCGGATACGGCGAAGGTGGTGGCGGCGGCGGAAGCGCTGATGGCGAAGTAGCTATTTCCGCAGCCACAGATGCAGGGCCAGCGCGGTGAAGCCCGCGCTGCCCAGCGCGATGCCGACCGGCAGTCCCGTGCCGCCACCGAAGGCGCCGAGCAACGTGCCGACCACGGCGCCGAGGCCGAATTGCAGCGTGCCCATCATGGCCGAGGCGCTGCCCGCCATGCGGCCCATCGGCTGCATCGCAAGCGCCGAGGATAGCGGCAGCGTCGCACCCATCACGCCGAGGTAGCAGAAGAAGGCGACCAGCAGCGGCACGAGATGCCCGCTCAGCACGGCGGCGAGCACGCCGAGGCCGGCGATGCTCAGCACGCCGAGCACGCGCGGCAGCAGGAAGCCCGGCGACCAGCGGCGGACGAGGCGGGCGATGATCTGGCTGGCCAGGATCAGCGCCGCGGCATTGACGCCGAAGGCGATGCCGTACTGGTTCGGGCTCAGCCCATGCACGCCCATCAGCAGATGCGGCGAGCCCACGAGGTAGGCGAACATCCCGGCCAGCGGCACCGCACCCGCCAGCGCATTGGCGAGGAAGCGGCGGTCCCGAATGATGGTAATGTAAAGGCCCAGCACCTGCACAGGGCTGTCCCTCCGCCGCTGGTCCGGGGGCAGGCTCTCCGGCAGGGCGAAGACCAGCGTGACCAGCGCGATGACGCCATAGGCGGCCAGCGCCCAGAAGATGGCGCGCCAGCCGAAGCCCAGCATCAGCCATCCCCCCAGCATCGGCGCCAGGATCGGGGCCGCGCCCATGGCGAGCATCAGCAGCGACATCATCTTCACCGTGCCGCGTTCATCGCAGAGGTCCCGCACCACGGCGCGGGAGACGACGCCGCCGACGCAGCCACCCACCGCCTGCACGGCGCGCAGCCAGGTCAGCTGTTCCGCCGAGACCGCCAGCGCGCAGCCGATGGAGGCCAGGATGAACACCGCGAGGCCGAAGACCATCGGCGGCTTGCGCCCGAAGCGGTCCGCCACCGGGCCATAGGCCAATTGCCCCACCGACATGCCGAGCAGGAAGGCGGCGAGCGTGCGCTGGATGGCCGCCGGGCTTGCCGCCAGATCCTCGCCCATCACAGGGAAGGCCGGCAGGTACATATCCACGCCGAGCGGCGTCAGCGCGGAAAGCGCGCCGAGCAGGATGGCGATCAGCCTGTAGCCTTCCGGCATAGGACCCTGGGCGATGTTGCTGTGCAGCATGGCCTAGACCCACCGGGCAACCGCGTCCAGCGCCCAAGAATTGGGCATGGTTGCGTGTGCGTGCGCGTCGTGGTTAGCCTGCTTCGGTGATGCCCCAGCAAAGGCGGCACGCGGGGGGTCACGTATGGCGACGGTTTCGGTGCGGCAGGCGCGCAAGTCCTTCGGCAGCACCAAGATCCTGCATGGCGTTGATGTGGAGATCGCGGACGGCGAATTCGTCGTCCTCGTCGGCCCTTCCGGCTGCGGAAAATCGACCCTGCTGCGAATGATCGCGGGGCTTGAGAACATCACCGGCGGCGAGATCGATATCGGCGGGCGGGTTGTCAACAACGTGCCGCCGAAGGACCGGGACATCGCCATGGTGTTCCAGAACTACGCGCTGTATCCGCATATGACGGTGCGGGAAAACATGGCGTTTTCCATGAAGCTGGCGAAGGCGCCGGCCGATGCGATGGAAGCCGAGGTACAGCGCGCGGCCAAGATCCTCGGCCTCGATGTGCTGCTCGACCGGTATCCGCGCCAGTTGTCCGGCGGCCAGCGGCAGCGCGTCGCGATGGGCCGCGCCATCGTGCGGCATCCCCAGGTCTTCCTGTTCGATGAGCCGCTGTCGAACCTCGATGCCAAGCTGCGCGTACAGATGCGGTCCGAGATCAAGGAACTGCAACAGCGCCTGGGCACCACCACCATCTACGTCACGCATGACCAGATCGAGGCCATGACCATGGCCGATCAGATCGTCGTGATGAATGGCGGGCGAATCGAGCAGACCGGCGCGCCGCTCGATCTCTATGACCGGCCGGCCAATCTGTTCGTCGCCGGCTTCATCGGCAGCCCGGCGATGAACCTGCTGCCCGGCGGCATCGCCGATGGCGGCTTCCGCACCACGGGCGGCGCCTTCCTGCCGCTGCCCGCCAGCGCGCCCGCCGGTGGTGCTGCGACCTATGGCATCCGCCCGGAACATCTGCTGCTGGCCGATGACGGCGTGGAGGCGACCATCGTGCTGGTGGAGCCCACGGGGTCCGAGACCCAGGTGACGCTCCGTGTCGGGGAGACGACGTTGCTCGGCGCCTTCCGCGAACGCATCCAGGGGCGGCCGGGCGATACGCTGCGGTTCCTGCCGGATCTCTCCCTGGTTCACCTCTTCGGTGCGGATGGCAATCGGCTTTCCGCCTGAACGCCTGCAAGACGACAAAACACAGGAGGAAGCAGTATCACGATGGCCAATCTGATCACCCGCCGCGAAACGCTGGCTGCAGCCGGCGCCACCGCCGCCGCCGCCAGCATGCCGGGCACCGCCGGTGCGCAGGCGATCGCCACCATGCCGGCGACGCCGCCGTCCCTGCCGATCGAGCGCGGCGCCACGCTCCGCATGCTGCGCCCCGTGCGCTTCGTGGAACCCGATGAGACGACGTGGCGCGCGAATTGCGCCCGCTTCGCCGCCCTGCACGGCATCCAGGTCAGCGTCGATTTCGTCGGCTGGGAAGACATCACCCAGCAGACCGCCGTCACCGCGAATACCGGCGCCGGCCCCGATATCATCGTGGGCTTCGACGCAGGCCCGCACCTGTTCTCCGAGAAGATTCACGACATGAACGATGTCGCGACCTATCTCGGCCAGAAGTATGGCGGCTGGCGCAACCTGGCGCGCGCCTATGGCACCAAGGGCGGCCGCTTCATCGCCCTGCCCTTCGGCGCTTCCGGTGGCCCGGCGATCTGGCGCACCTCCGCGCTGCGCGAGGCCGGCTTCGACAAGCCGCCTGAGGATCACGCGGGCTTCCTGCAACTTTGCCAGGCGCTGAAGCGCATCAACAAGCCCGCGGGCTTCGCGCTCGGCAATGCGGTGGGTGACGGCAACGCCTTCGCGAGCTGGCTGGTGTGGTCGCATGGCGGCTTCCTGGTCGACGAGCAGGGCGCGGTCGCCATCAACAGCCCGCAGACCATCGCGGCGCTGAACTACCTGCGGGAGTTGTATCCGTCCTTCGTGCCGGGCACGCTGGCCTGGGGCGATATCAGCAACAACCGCGCCTATGCCGCGAATGAGTGCTTCCTGACGCAGAACGGCGTGTCGCTGTACTTCTCCATGAAGAACGACCCGGCGCTGCGCGCGATCGCCGACGACACGCAGATGACGCCGATGCCGAAGGGCCTGGCGGATGCGGCGCCGAATGCCGGCCTCACGCTCAACGCCATGGTGTTCAAGCACAGCCGCTTCCCCAACGCCGCCAAGGCGCTGCTGATGTATCTGCTGGAAGCTGAACAGTACGACCCGTGGCTGCAGGCGAATATCGGCTACTGGTCGCAGCCGCTGAACGCCTATGCCGCGAGTGCGACCTGGAGCCAGGACCCGAAGGTCTCGGTGTTCAAGGACACGATGAACAGCGGCTACTGGAATGGCTACAAGGGCCCGATCACGGAAGGCTCGGTCGCCGCGACGGCGGACTACGTCATGGTGCAGATGTGCGCCTCCGTCGCCTCCGGCCAGGCAACCCCGCAGGCCGCCGCGGCGGAAGCGGAACGCCGCGCTCGCCGCTACTTCCGCTCTCGCTGAGCAGACAAGGGGGCGGCGCTTCCGGGCGCCGTCCCCGCCCCCTTTTTCCGCCGGGAACTCCTCATGTCCTCCGCCACCGCCGCGCCGGTCTGGACGAAAGTGCGCCCGCAGCATGGCGCGCTTGCCCGGCTGTTCGACTGGAAGCCCTTCCTCGCCTTCGTCTGTCTGCTGCCCGCGGTCGGCCTGCTGCTGACCTTCCTGACCTATCCGCTCGGCCTCGGCGTCTATCTCGCCTTCACGGATACGACGATCGGGCGCGCCGGCATCTGGGTGGGCCTCGAGAATTTCGAGTTCCTGTTCGAGGACCCGATCTTCTGGAATGCGGTCTTCTATTCCGTCTTTTACACCGGCGTCGCGACGATCGGGAAATTCGCGCTGGGCCTTTGGCTCGCGCTGCTGCTGAACCAGCATCTGCCGATGAAGTCGCTGTTGCGCGCCATCATCCTGCTGCCCTGGATCGTGCCCACCGTGCTGTCCGCCATCGCCTTCTGGTGGATTTACGATCCGCAGTTCAGCATCCTGTCCTACCTCGCCATCAAGATGGGGCTGACGACGACGCCGTTCGATTTCATCGGCAGCGCCTGGCCGGCGCGCTGGTCGTTGATCGCGGCGAATATCTGGCGCGGCATTCCCTTCGTCGCGATCTCGCTGCTCGCGGGGCTGCAGACCATCTCGCCCTCGTTGTATGAGGCGGCGCTGCTGGATGGCGCGTCACCCTGGCAGAGATTTCGCTACATCACCTTCCCGATGCTGATGCCGATCCTCGCCATCGTGATGACCTTCTCCATCATCTTCACCTTCACGGATTTCCAGCTGGTCTATTCGATCACGCGCGGCGGTCCGGTGAATTCGACGCATCTGCTCGCGACGCTGGCCTTCCAGCGCGGCATCCCGGGCGGGCAGCTGGGCGAGGGTGCGGCGATCGCGGTCAGCATGATCCCGTTCCTCGTCTTCGCGACTTTGTTCAGCTATTTCGGGCTGGCCCGGCGCAAGTGGCAGCAGGGAGAGTCCAATGACTGACGCCGCGACCGTGGACGCCAAGCCGGAGAACACCGCCGCCGCGGCGCCGGAGGCGATGAGCTGGGACAGCAAGTCCCGCCGCGTCGTCACGCTCTATGTGCCGCTGGCCTGCTTCGTGCTGATCCTGCTGTTCCCGTTCTACTGGATGACGGTGACGGCGTTCAAACCGAATGCGGAGCTGTACAACTTCACCGAGCATAATCCGTTCTGGATCACCTCCCCCACCCTCGACCACGTCTATCACCTGCTGTTCCGCACGGCCTATCCGAAGTGGCTGTGGACGACGATGCTGGTGGCGGTCGCGGCGACCGTGATTTCCCTGTTCGCCAGCACGCTCGCGGCCTATGCGATCCAGCGGCTGCGCTTTCGCGGCAGCCAGTATGTGGGGCTCGCGATCTACCTTGCCTATCTCGTGCCGCCCTCGATCCTGTTCATCCCGCTGGCGACCATCGTGGTGAAGCTCGGCCTGTTCGACACGCCCTTCGCGCTGATCCTGACCTACCCGACCTTCCTGATCCCGTTCTGCACCTGGCTGCTGATCGGCTACTTCAAGTCGATCCCCTACGAACTCGAGGAATGCGCGCTGATCGATGGCGCGACGCGGCTGCAGATCCTGCGCCAGATCACGCTGCCGCTCGCGATCCCAGGGCTGATCAGCGCCGGCATCTTCAGCTTCACCCTGTCCTGGAACGAGTTCATCTACGCGCTCGCCTTCATCCAGAGCAGCGCCAACAAGACGGTGCCGGTGGCGATCCTGACGGAACTGGTGACGGGCGATGTCTACCAGTGGGGCGCGCTGATGGCGGGCAGCCTGCTGGGGTCCCTGCCGGTCGCGATCTTCTACAGCTTCTTCGTGGACTACTACGTGTCCTCGCTGACCGGGGCAGTGAAGGAATAGGGCGGCAACGGCGCCGGGGTGGCGTGCAAGCGGGGTAAGATCACGCCTTCACCCATTGGCCGAAGCCGGCGCTGGCGGCTTGCAGGGTTTCGCGCAGGCTCTCGCCATAGCTGCGGTAGCAGGCGATCTCGAAGCAATCCGCCAGCCGCCACAGCGCGACCGGCATGTAGCCGCCATTCGTCACGGCGGCCGAGCCGGGGGGAAACACCCCATCGTCGAGATCGACGGGCACGATTTTCGCGAGTGCCCCCCGCGCCCTGGTGCCTTCCAGGCGAAAGATGGCACGGCTGCCGGTCATCTCCGTGACGGAGGCTGCCTCCCCCAGCGAGTCCGTGAGGCTCCGCGCGAAGGCGTAGCGGGCCGTGCCGACCAGCCCACGCCGGAGGGCGAGCCACTGGCCGGGGCCGGTCCAGACCAGCAGCGCCGCGCCATCCGTGGCGATGCCGGGGCCGGCCGGCGCGTCCAGACCCAGCGCCGCCCGCAGCGCCACCGGCGCCCCGCCGCGATCGGCGATGGCGGCCGCGGCGATGGACGTCTGCTGCGTGATGAGAAGGTCAGCCACGGGCGCGCACTCCCTCGGGGTCGATGAAGCAGGGCGCGCAGATCTCGGCCTCCGCATCGCCGCCGCGCAGCAGGTCCAGCACGCGGATACGCTCGCCGATACGGGCCGCACCGCCGGAGAGCAGCGCCAGCGCGATGGGGTGGCCCAGGGTGGGGGAGAAGCAGGCGGCGGTGACGTGACCGAGGTCGTTGGCGCTGTTCACCGCAGCACCCGGCGCGAACAGGTGAGAGCCGCCGCGCAACGCCGTGCGGCCATCGCAGGGCTTGAGCCCCACCAGCGCCGGCCGCGCCGGGTCCAGCAGCGCCGGGCGTTCGGCCATGCGCCGGCCGATGCAGTCCTTTTTCGTCGAGACCATGCGGCCGAGGCCGAGGTCCCGCGCCGTGGTCTGGCCATTCAACTCCCCGCCGGCGGGGTGGCCCTTCTCGATGCGAAGGACGCCCAGCGCCTCCGTCCCATAGGGCACGGCGCCGAGGGCGAGGGCGCGGTCCATCACGGCCTCCGCCTCCTCCGGCGGCACGCCGAGTTCATAGGCAAGCTCCCCGGAGAAGGAGAGGCGATAGAGCCGCGCCGGGGCGCCGCCGACCGTCACCTCGACGCAGGCCATGTGAGGCAGCGCGGCGTTCGAGAGATCGGGGCCGGCATCGATCAGCCCGCCGACAATCTCCCGCGCACGCGGCCCGGCGATGGACAACTGCGCCCAGGCATCGGTGACCGAGAGCAGCGAGACATCGAGCGCGGGGCGCAGCAGCTGGTGGCAGAATTCGAGATGGGCGAGCACCTTGCCCGCATTCGCCGTCGTCGTCGTGATGAAGAACCGGTCGGGCGCGAGGCGGGCGACGGTGCCGTCATCCATCACGAAGCCATCCTCCCGCAGCATCACGCCGTAGCGCACACGCCCGACGGCGAGGGTGGAGATGGTGTTGGCATAAGCGAGGTCGAGCAGCGCCGCCGCCCCCTGCCCCGTCACCTCGATCTTGCCGAGGGTCGAGACATCGCAGATGCCCGCGCCCTGGCGCACCGCCTGCACCTCCCGGTTCACGCTGGTGATCCACTCCGCCTCGCCGGGCTTCGCGTACCATTGCGCGCGATACCAGGCGCCGACCTCGACGAAGCTCGCGCCCCGTGCCTTCGCCCATGCATGGGTCGGCGTCAGCCGGGACGGGCGATACGCCATGCCGCGATGATGGCCGGCCAGCGCGCCGATGGCGACGGGCGTCCAGGGCGGGCGGAAGACGGTGGTGCCGGTTTCGGGAATCGTCCGGCCCGTGAGCTCGGCGAGGATGGCGAGGCCGGTGACATTCGCCGTCTTGCCCTGGTCCGTCGCCATGCCGAGCGTGGTGTAGCGCTTGGCGTGCTCGACGCTGCGGAAGCCTTCCCGCGTGGCGAGTGCCAGGTCCTTCACCGTGACGTCGTGCTGGAAATCAACGAAGGCCTTGCCGCGGGACGCCGCGACATGGAACAGCGCGATCCGCGCATCAGCGGCATCCTCGGCCCGCGGCAGCGGGGCGAGGACCGGGGAAAAGCCGCATTCGGCGGCGGCGGCGGCACCCTCGCGGGCGCCGTCGGCGAGCGCGGCCGCGGTGGTGAAGCGGCCAGCGGCGGCGCCGGCGACGGTCAGGCCCGGGGGTGTCGCATCGGGGATGAAGGCCGCGATCGTATCATCCCAGCGCGGCTTGCCCCCGAGATGGCCGGTGAGGTGGACGGACGGGTTCCAGCCGCCGCCCATCGCCAGCAGATCGGCGCCGACGCCTTCGACACCGCCCCTGGCGTGGGTGATCTCGACCGCGGTGAGGCGGAGGCGCCCGCGCGTGGCGGTGACGCGCCCGCCCTCGATCAGCCGCGCCCCGGCCTGCGCCGCGAGGTGCCGCTGGGCCTGCGTGGCTTCCGCCCGCGCATCCACCACCGCCTCCACCTTGGCGCCGGCCGCATGCAGCGCGGCGACGGTCCGCCAGCCATCATCGCCGGCGGTGAAGACCACGGCGCGGCGGCCCGGCAGCACGGCGTAGCGGTGGAGATAGGCGCGCACGGCGCCGGCCATCATGATGCCCGGGCGGTCATTGCCGCCGAAGGCGATGGGGCGTTCCAAGGCACCTGCGGCGAGGACGATGCGCTTCGCCGTGATCTTCCAGTAGCGCTGGCGCGGCGTGTCCGCGCCCGGGCTTGGCACATGGTCCGCCACGCGTTCCACGGCGCCGACGACGCCGTGGTCCAGCACGGCGAAGGCACTCGTGCGGGGCAGCACCGTCACGCGCGGCATCGCCACGAGTTCGGCCTCCGCCGCCGCGACCCAGGCGAGGGCGGGGGCGCCGGCGATCAACTCGGCCTCGGCCAGCAGGCGGCCGCCGAGGGCGCGATCCTCCTCCACCAGCAGCACGCGGGCACCGGCGCGGCCGGCCGCCAGCGCCGCCATCAGCCCGGCGGGTCCGGCACCGATGACGAGCACGTCGCAGAAGGCGTGGCTGCGCTTGTAATGGTCGGGGTCCGGGCCTTCGGGCGCGCGGCCGAGGCCGGCGGCGCGGCGGATCAGCGGCTCATAGACCTTCTCCCAGAAGGCGGCGGGCCACATGAAGGTCTTGTAGTAGAAGCCGGCGCCGAGCAGCGGGGCGGCCAGCCCGTTCACCGCGCCAAGGTCGAAGGCGAGCGAGGGGAAGCGGTTCTGGCTGCGGGCTTCGAGCCCCTCATACAACTCCGCCATGGTGGCGCGGGTATTGGGCTCCCGCCTTGCGTCGGTCCGCATCTCGACCAGCGCGTTCGGCTCCTCCGGCCCGGCGGTCAGGATGCCGCGCGGGCGGTGGTACTTGAAGGACCGCGCGGTGAGGTGAACCCCATTCGCCAGCAGCGCGGAGGCCAAGGTATCCCCGGCCAGCCCCTGCATCCGTCGGCCATCGAAGGTGAAGGACAGCGGTGCGGCGCGATCCACCACGCCGCCCATGGGCAGGCGGAAGGATTGCGCGGTCATGCGGCGTCTCCGCGTGCGGCGGTCACGGCGTGGATGGCGTGGGTCACCGTGTCACGCTCCACCACCAGCCAGGCGCGGCAGCCGAGGCCGTGGTGCCACAACTCCCGGTACCGGCCCTTCGGGTTGTCGCGGAGGTGGACATAGGCGTGCCAATCCTCGGCGGGTGCGTCAGGCGCGGGGCGTTTGGGGTCGGCGGCACCGAGGATGGTGAACTCGTCGCTGCCGCGTTCGCCACAATGGGGGCAAGGGATTCTCATGGCCTTGTCCTCAATGCAGGTTGGCTTGGGCGCCGGCGCCCTTTTCGTCCACCACGGCTCCGCGCGCGAAACGGTCGAGCGTCAGCCCGGCATTCAGCGCGTGCGGCGCGCCGGTCGCGATGGTGTGGGCGAAGCACCAGCCGGAAGCGGGCGTCGCCTTGAAGCCGCCGTAGCACCAGCCGGTATTGAGAAAGAGCCCCTCGATCGGCGTGCGGTCGATGATGGGGGAGCCATCCATCGACATGTCCACGATGCCGCCCCATTGGCGGAGGTAGCGCAGGCGCGACAGGCCCGGGAACAGCGCGACGGCGCCTTCCATCACATCCTCCACCACCGGCAGGCTGCCGCGCTGGGCATAGCTCGCATAGCCATCGATATCGCCGCCGAAGACGAGGCCGCCCTTGTCGGATTGGCTGACGTAGAAATGCCCGGCGCCGAAGGTCACCACGGTATCGATCAGCGGCTTCACGCCCTCGCTGACGAAGGCCTGCAGCACATGGCTTTCGATCGGCAGGCGCAGCCCTGCCAGCGCCGCGGTGCGGGAGGAATGGCCGGCGGTGGCAAGGCCGATGCGCTTGGCGCGGATCGGCCCGCGCGTCGTCTCCACGCCGAGCACACGGCCGCCTTCCACCGTGATGCCGGTGACCTCGCAATGCTGGACGATATCGACGCCGCGGCGATCCGCGGCGCGGGCGTAGCCCCAGGCCACCGCATCATGCCGCGCCGTGCCGCCGCGCCGTTGCAGCAGGCCGCCCTTCACGGGAAAGCGCGCATTGTCCATGGCGATGCCGGGCACCATGGCGCGGACCTGTTCGCGGTCCAGCAATTCGGCATCGGCGCCGGCGATCCGCATGGCGTTGCCGCGCCGCACCTGGGCATCCCGCTGCGCGTCGCTGTGGGACAGGTTCAGCACGCCGCGCTGGCTGACCATGGCGTTGTAGTTGATGTCCTGTTCCAGCCCTTCCCACAGCTTCATCGACCATTCGTAGAAATGCTCGTTCTCCGGCAGCATGTAGTTGCTGCGGATGATGGTGGTGTTGCGGCCGATATTGCCGGAGCCGAGATACCCCTTCTCCAGCACCGCGACATCGGTGATGCCGTGTTCCTTGGCGAGGTAGTAGGCGGTGGCGAGGCCATGCCCGCCACCGCCGATGATCAGCGTGTCATAGGCCGGCTTCGGCGCGGCATCCCGCCAGGCAGGCTTCCAGCCGCGATTGTCGCCCAGCGCGTTCCGCAACAGGCTGCCGAGGGAATAGTGCATGGGCGGGGGTCCGGGATTGACGCTCCATCCTCGCAGGAACAGCCTGCCAGCCATGACCCGGGGCGACATTCCGTTGATCCCAGACGACATCCGCGCCGAACCCCGGCGGATCGGCTTCCTGCTGGTGCCGGGCTTCGCGCTGATGGCCTATGCCTGCGCTATCGAGCCCTATCGCGCCGCGAATACGCTGGCGGGGCGGGCGCTGTTCGCCTGGCGGCACGCCTCGCCGGATGGGCTGGCCGTGCTGGCCTCCAACGGCGTCGCCATCCTGCCGGACCAGGGGATCGACCGGCCGATAGCGGTGGATGACCTGTTCGTCTGCGCCGGCGGCAACCCCGCCGTTTTCGAGGACCCCGCGCTGTTCGCCTGGCTGCGGGCGCAGGCGGCGCGGGGCGTGCGGATCGGCGGCATTTCGGGCGGGCCGTTTCTGCTCGCGCGGGCGGGGCTGCTGGAGGGGCATCGCTGCACCGCGCATTGGGAACATATCCCCGCCATGGCGGAGCGGTTTCCCGGCCTGGCGCTGACCCGCAGCATCTACGAGATCGACCGCCAGCGCTGCACGGCCTCCGGCGGCACGGCGGCGCTGGACCTCATGCTGGCGCTGATCGCGGCGGCACATGGTCGGAAGCTGGCCACCGCCGTGTCCGAATGGTTCCTGCATGCCCGGCTACGGGAAGGCGGCGAGGCGCAGCGGATGGGCCTGCGGGAGCGCTATGACATCAGCCACCCCGTGCTGCTGTCCGTCCTGGAACGCATGGAGGCGCGGCTGGAAGAACCGCTGTCGCGGGCAGCGCTGGCGGCGGGTGCGGGGCTTTCGCTGCGGCAGGTCGAACGCCTGTTCCGCACCATGCTCGGCACCACCATCGCCGGGCACTACCAGGCGCTGCGGCTGGATCGCGCGCGGGTGCTGCTGCGGCAGACCGCTCTGCCGGTGACGGAGGTGGCGATGGCGACGGGCTTCGCCGCCGCCGCCCATTTCTCCCGCGCCTATCGCGCCCGCTTCGGCGTGGCGCCGAGCGGGGAACGCGGCAGGGCGTAGATGGTCGGTCGCGCCCCCACCCGGCGGCTTCGCCGCCACCCTCCCCCGCGCAGCGGGAGAGGGACACTTGGCGCTCCATGCCCCCTCTCCCGCGATAGCGGGGGAGGGTTGGGGTGGGGGCCGCGCAACCGCGTCAGGGCGGGTTCTAGCAATCCAGCGTCGTATCCCGCTCCCATTGCGTGAGGTGGCGGGCGTAGTCGTTCCATTCCGCGAGCTTCAGCTTGCCATAGGCGCCGCAGAATTCGGCGCCGAGGGCGGCGCGCAGCGTGGCGTTGCCTTCCAGTGCCCGCAGCGCGTCGAGCAGGTTGAGCGGCAGCTTCTTCGCATCCTTCGCGAGGTGCCCATCCGTGTACATGTTGATGTCGAGCCGCGGCCCCGGGTCCCGCTGCGTGCGGATGCCGTCGAGGCCGGCGGCGAGCAGCCCGGCCGGCAGCAGATAGGGGTTCACCGCCCCATCGGCGAGGCGCAGCTCGAAGCGGCCGGGGTCGGGGATGCGGATCATGTGGGTGCGGTTGTTGCCGGCATAGGTGACGGTATTCGGCGCCCAGGTGGCGCCGGATATCGTGCGTGGCGCGTTGATGCGCTTGTAGGAATTCACCGTCGGATTGAGCATCGCGCAGAGCGCATCGGCCTCAGCGATCACGCCGCCAATGAAGTGGTAGCCGGCCTTCGAGACGCCCAACTCCCCGGCATCGTCGCTGAACACATTCTCAGCCCCCTTCCACAGCGAGACATGCGCGTGGCAGCCATTGCCGGTGAGATCGACGAAGGGCTTCGGCATGAAGGTGGCGCGCAGCCCGTGCTTTTCCGCGATGGACTTGGCCATGAACTTGAAGAAGGCGTGGCGATCCGCGGTGACCAGCGCGTCATCGTAGTGCCAGTTCATCTCGAACTGGCCGTTCGCATCCTCATGGTCGGACTGGTAGGGGCCCCAGCCGAGTTCCAGCATCGCGTCGGAAATCTCGGTGATGATGTCGTAGCGGCGCATCAGGGCGGAGGCGTCGTAGCAGGGCTTCTGCGCGCGGTCGGCGCCATCCGATATCGCCATGCCGTCCGGCGTCGTCAGGAAGAACTCGCACTCGACGCCGGTCTTCAGCGTAAGGCCATCCGTCGCGGCATCGGCCAGCACCCGGCGCAGCGTGTTGCGCGGGGCCTGGGCGACCTCCCTGCCCTCCATCCAGAGATCGGCGGCGAGCCAGCCGACCTCCTTCTTCCAGGGAAGCTGGATCAGGCTGGCGGGGTCGGGCTTCGCGAACAGGTCCGGATGCGCCGGCGTCATGTCGAGCCAGGTGGCGAAGCCGGCGAAGCCCGCGCCGCTGTCCTGCATCCCCGCAATGGCGGAAGCCGGCACCAGCTTGCCGCGCTGGGCGCCGAACAGGTCGGTGTAGGAGATCAGGAAGTACTTGATGCCGCGCTGCTTGGCGGCCTCGGCCAGGCTGGATGCCATGTCGGGTTCCCCGTTCGGTAATGCCACACGGCCGGGCGCGGCAGGCGTTGCGCGCCTGTCCGGTCCAGCATTTCCTCCGTCTCCGCCCGTTGGTGCGGGCGGCTTCGTTCAGTAGCGGTCGCGCCCCGGCACCCAATCCGTGCCAGCCAGCGGCACGCCCGCCATGGCGGAGGCCTCGATGGTCAGCGCCACCAGATCCTCGGGCTCAAGGTTGTGCAGGTGGCTCTTGCCGCAGGCACGCGCGATGGCCTGGGCTTCCATGGTCATCACCGACAGATAATTCGCCAGCTTCCGCCCCGCCCGCACGGGGTCGAGCCGTGCGGCCAGCGCCGGGTCCTGAGTCGTGATCCCCGCGGGGTCGCGGCCATCCTGCCAATCGTCATAGGCGCCGGCGGTGGTGCCGAGCTTGCGGTATTCCTCCTCCAGCGCCGGGTCCTGGTCGCCGAGCGCGATCAGCGCCGCCGTGCCGATGGCCACCGCATCCGCCCCCAGCGCCAGCGCCTTCGCCATATCGGCGCCGCTGCGGATGCCGCCGGAGATGATGAGCTGCACCTTGCGATGCATGCCGAGATCCTGCAGCGCCTGCACGGCGGGGCGGATGGCGGCCAGAGTCGGCAGGCCGACATGTTCGATGAACACTTCCTGCGTCGCCGCGGTGCCGCCCTGCATGCCGTCAATGACGACGACATCGGCGCCCGCCTTCACCGCCAGCGCCGTGTCGTAATAGGGCCGGCTGGCGCCGACCTTCACATAGATCGGCTTCTCCCAATCCGTGATCTCCCGCAATTCCTCCAGCTTGATCTCGAGGTCATCGGGGCCGGTCCAGTCGGGGTGGCGGCAGGCGCTGCGCTGGTCGATGCCGGGCGGCAGGTTCCGCATCCCGGCGACGCGATCCGTGATCTTCTGGCCGAGCAGCATGCCGCCACCGCCGGGCTTGGCACCCTGGCCGATCACCACCTCGATCGCGTCCGCCTTGCGCAGGCTCGCGAGGTCCATGCCATAGCGCGACGGCAGGTACTGATAGACGAGCGTCGCCGAATGCTCCCGCTCCTCCGCCGTCATGCCGCCATCGCCGGTGGTGGTGGAGGTGCCGACGAGGCTGGCGCCGCGGCCCAACGCTTCCTTGGCCGGGCCGGACAGCGCGCCGAAGCTCATCCCCGCGATGGTCACCGGCGTCTTCAGCACCACCGGTTTCTTCGCGAAGCGCGTGCCGAGCACGACCTCCGTCGCGCAGCGTTCGCGATAGCCCTCCAGCGGGTAGCGGGAGATGGAGGCGCCGAGGAACAGCAGGTCATCGAAGTGCGGCAGCTTCCGCTTCGCGCCGAAGCCGCGGATGTCATAGATGCCGGTCGAGGCCGCGCGCTGGATATAGGCGATGGTGTGCGGGTCGAAGCTCGCGGAGAAGCGGGGCGGCGTGGGGGGGGTGCGATCCATGGGCCGTCCTCAGTAGCTGTCGGCGTGGTCGACGTTGAAATGATAGAGCTTGCGGGCGGAACCGTAGAAGCGGAATTCCTCCACCGCCGCATCCGTGACGCCGGCGCGGGCGAGCAGCGCCGCGAGGATGGCGCGCTCCGCCTCCCCCATCGGCTTCTCCACGCAATCCGCACCGAGCGAGTGCACGGCGCCGCGCACGAAAAGCCGCGCTTCATAGAGGCTGTCGCCCAGGCTCTCCCCGGCATCGCCGAGGATGACGAGGTTGCCCTCCTGCCCCATGAAAGCGCTCATATGCCCGACGGAGCCGCGCACGACGATGTCGATGCCCTTCATCGAGATGCCGCAGCGCGCCCCGGCATTGCCGCCGATCACGAGCAAGCCCCCTCGGCCGGTGGCGCCAGCGGCCTGGCTGGCATCGCCGTGGACGCGCACCTCGCCCGACATCATGTTTTCCGCGAGACCGACGCCGGCATTGCCGGTGATCTCGATGCGGGCCTGGCTGTTGAAGCCGGCGCAGTAGTAGCCGACATGGCCCTCGATCTTCACCGAAATGGGTCGGTCCACCCCGACCGCGACGGCGTGGCGACCCTGCGGGTTCCGCAGCACCCAGCGCGTCTCGTTCGTGCCCTCGGGCAGCGCGTGCAGGCGCTGGTTGAGGTCCCGCAGGGGCGCCGCGGCGAGGTCGAAGACGACCTCCTCCACCGTGGCGCTCATGCCGCGCGCTCCCAGAAATAGACCTGGCCGGGGGCGGGCTCGAACAGCCGCGCGCGCTCGATGCCGGGCAGCGGGACCAGGGCGCGGTATTCGGAGCCAAAGGCGACGTAGTCCTCCGTCTCGGCCATGACAGCGGGCTTGCAGGCGATGGGGTCGCGCAGCACGCCGAAGCCGTTCTCCGTGCCGACGACGAAGGTGTAGAAGCCATCGAGGTCGGACACCGCCGCCGTCAGCGCATCCCCGAGCGAGGCGCCCTGGCGCATCCGCCAGGTGAGGTAGCCTGCCGCCACCTCGCTGTCGTTCTCCGTCTCGAAGGTCAGGCCCTCGCGCTTCAGCGTGCGGCGGACGGCGTTGTGGTTGGAGAGTGAACCGTTATGCACCAGGCACTGGTCCGGCCCGGTGGAGAAGGGATGGGCACCCTGCGTCGTCACGGCGCTTTCCGTGGCCATGCGGGTATGGCCGATGGCATGGGTGCCGCTCATCCCCGGCAGGCCGTAGCGGTGGGAGACAGCGTCGGGCAGGCCGACGCCCTTGTAGAGCTCCATCCGCGCGCCGGCGCTGACGATGCCGATCTCCGGGAAGCCCCGCGCCAGCACCGCCCGCAACGCCGCCTCCTGGGCCGCGGCGACGGTTGCGACGACATGGTCGCCGCGCACCAGGGCGGAGACGGGGCAGCCCAGCGCCGCCGTCAGCGCCGCGCCGAGCGCCGCCGGGTCCATCGCGTCCGGCACGCGGAGCGTGAGCTTGGCGGTGCCGTCCCCGGCCGCGCCATAGACGGCGAAGCCGGCGCTGTCCGGGCCACGGTCGCTCAGGATGACGAGCATCTCCGCCGTCAGCCGGCCGAGATCACCCTCCAGCGCCCTGTCCTTCAGGAACAATCCGACGATGCCGCACATGGCCTGCCCCGCACTCGACCTTAAGGCCGGGATGGTCACCACGCGGAGGCAGGCGCGTCAATCCCGGGGCAAAATATTTTCCTGTAGAGAAAATCAGGCCGGCACCCGGGGGTGCACGATGACGGAGAGGTAGCGCATCGGCTTGACCAGCAGCTTTTCCGGGCCGTGCGGCGCGGCGCTGTCGAACATCAGGGAATCGCCGGGGCGGAGATGATAGGACCGGTCGGCATGGCGGTAGATCACCTCCCCGCTCAGCATGTGGATGAATTCCTGCCCCGCATGCTGGAAGCCGATATAGGGCTCCGCCTCCTCCTCCAGCGTGATGAGGTAGGGCTCCATCGCCAGGTCGCCGCCGAGGGCATGGCCGAGCAGGCTGTAGATGTGGCCGACCTTGGTGCCGCGCCGCTCGATGGTCACGCCCTGGCCGGCGCGGACGAAGGAACAGTCCCGCCGTTCCTCGAAGGCCGAGAACAGCGCGGTGATCGGCACGTTCAGCGCCCCGGCGAGGGACTGGATGGTGGCCAGCGAGGGGGATATCTGCCCGTTCTCGATTTTCGAGAGCATGCCGATGGAAATGCCGGCGGCGCTGGCGAGGTCCGTCACCGTGAGGTCCGCCTGCCGCCGCAGGCCGCGCACGGCCACGCCGAGGGATTGTTCGAGGCTGCGCGGCGTGACGGCGGGGGCGGTGGAGCCCGTCGCGAGCGGCGCGGCCGGCTTGCGCCCAGTGGTTTTCCCGATGGCTTTGCCGCTGGTCCTGGTCCCCGCCAAATCCTGTCCTCCGTCATCCCCGGCGAAGCTTGGCGCAGGGCGGGCCTGGGGTGAAGGCGGCTTTCCAGAT
>CANJXD010000012.1 GCA_947478535.1 Acetobacteraceae bacterium | reverse complement strand
GGTAGGCGGCGGCGGCGAAGAGCAAATCCTCGTCCCGGTCCGCGCCATCCAGCGACAGATCCCCGCTGGCCACCAGCACATCCGGCGGGCTGGCGCGCAGCGCGGCCTCGATCAGCGCCATGTTGGCCTGGAAGACCTTCGTCTTCGGCGCGAGGTGAGCGTCCGAGATCTGCGCGATCGTAATGGGCATCAGCGGTCCTGGCTGGCTGAGGGGCGTGCCGTGGAGGCGCGAAGGATGAGCTCGGGCACCAGCCGCGTGTCCCGGCGCGCGGTGGCGGGATCGGCGATCTCGGCCAGCAGGGCCTCCGCCGCCTCCCGCCCCATGGCGGCGTGCTGGATGCGGATGGTGGTCAGCGGCGGGTCGATCATGTCCACGAAGGGCATGTCATTGAAGCCGGTGACGGCGATATCGGCGCCGATCCGCAGGCCGGCCTGCTTCAGCGCGTCATACACGCCGAGGCACAGCATGTCGTTCGCCACGATCACGGCGGTGAAGGCCGGCCCTCGCAGCAGAGCCTGCATCGCCGCCCGCCCGGCGTCCCGCGTATAGGCCGCCGCATCCACCATGGCCGCGGGGTCCAGCCCCGCCCCGCGCAGGGCTTCGAGAAACCCGTCCCGCCGATCGATCGCGGTCGACACGCCGGGCGGCCCGGCGAGATGCGCGATGCGGCGATGGCCGAGCCCGACAAGGTGGCCGACCGCCAGCGCGATGCCGCGCCGGTCATCATTCGTCACCGCCGAACAGGTGGCGCCGGGCAGGCGGCGGTTGATCAGCACCACGGGGATGCCCCAGCGGGCGCAGAGCTCGATCGCCCGTGTTCCTTCCGCGGCGGAGGCCAGCATCAGCCCATCCACCAGGTGTTCCGACATGCGGGAGATCAGCATCTCCTCCCGCGCCGCGTCGTTGTCGGTGTTCGCGACGAGCGTGGCGTAGCCCTGCGCCGCAAGCAGGGTTTCGGCGGCGCGGACGATCGGCGGGAAGATCGGGTTGATGAGGTCCGGCACCAGGATGCCGATTGTGCGGGATTTGCGGGTCCGCAACCCGGCGGCCAGCGCCGAGGGCCGCCAGCCCAGCGCATCTGCCGCCGCCGTGACGCGCAGCGCCACCGCGTCCGTCACCATCCCCCGCGTCGCCGGGTTCAGGGCGCGCGACACGGTGGAGGCGTGCACCCCCGCCGCGCGTGCGACATCGGCGATGGTGGCCCGCGCGAAGGGGGCGGGCTGGGGCGATTCAGGCGTCTGGCGGCGCGGCGGCATGGGGGCGCACTCTCTAGCGGGCAGGCCGGGCAGGCAAGCGGTGCAATCGATTGCGTCTTTCGCTTGACCCCCCTTTCACCCACCCTTACGAAGATGCCGCCGTGAAGAGATGGCGAAGACGCCCGAGAAGCCGCCAGAGAGGAAATGCCCGCCGATGAACGACGCGCCGCTTGCCGTGGCCCTGCCTGCCCGCGCGCCCGCCCTGCGCTTCGAAGCCTTTGGCGGCCCGGAGGTCCTGCGGCTGGTGGAGGCGGACATCCCGCACCCCGGCGCGGAGGAGGCGCTGGTCGCCGTGCGTGCGGCCTCCATCAACCCCTCGGACACGAAGAACGTGCTCGGCCGGATGCAACAGACCGTGCCGCCGCGCACGCCCGGGCGGGATTTTGCCGGCGTCGTCGTCGCCGGCCCCGCGGCCTGGATGGGCGTCGAGGTCTGGGGCACCGGGGGCGATATCGGCTTCACGCGGGATGGCAGCCACGCCCACTACCTGCGCCTGCCCATCGCCGCCCTGTCCCGCAAGCCCGCCAATCTCAGCTTCGAGCAGGCCGGCGCGGTCGGCGTGAACTACATCAGCGCCTGGATCGGGCTGGACTATGCCCAGGTGAAGGCTGGAGAGACGCTGCTCGTCATCGGCGCCACCGGCGGTGTCGGTGGGGCGGCCTGCGGCATCGCGCGTGGCAAGGGGATGAAGGTCATCGCCGCCTGCCGGGGCGCCGCCCCCGCGGATAGCCCGGCGCGCCACGCGACGGCCGATTTCATCGACCTGACCGAGCCCGATTTCAGCGCCGCGATCCAGCGCGCCAGCGGCGGCAAGCCGATCGACGTGGTCTATGACTGTGTCGGCCGGCCGGAGCTGGTGGAAGCCGCGCTGGCCGCGCTCGGCTTCGGCGGGCGGATCATCCTGATTTCCGGCACGCCGGGCGGGGCGATGAAGTTCGAGATGATCCCCTTCTACCGCCGGGAATGCCGCATCATCGGCGTCGATAGCCTGAAGCGGAAAGCAGCCGACTGCGCGCCGATGATGGACGCGCTGCGGCCCGGCTTCGAAGCCGGGACCTATCCCGCCCCCGCCATCGCGGAGCGCCACGCGCTGGCCGATGGTGCCGCTGCCTATGCCTCCGTCGCCCGCGGTACGCGCGGGCGCGTTGTCCTGACGATGCGCTGACGCCCCACGCCGCCCCCGCATAAGCCCGAGCCCACGGAAGGAAACAGGCCATGGCCGAAGGCCACGATAACCATACCGAAGGCCACGATAGCCATACCGAAGGCCACGTCACCTATACGAGCGAAAACCTCACGGCAGCCGTGCTCGGCCGCATCCGCCCCGATGCGGATGCCCGCGTGCAGACCGTGATGACGGCGCTGATCCGCCATGTGCATGACTTCGTGCGGGACGTGGAACTGACGCCGGAGGAATGGGAGAAGGGCGTCGCCTTCCTGTCCGAGCTCGGTCGATGGTGCGACGACAAGCGGCAGGAAGTGATCCTGCTGTCCGACATCCTCGGCGTGTCGATGCTGGTGGATGCCATCGCGCACCGCACCCATGCCTCGGTCAGCGAGACCACGGTACTCGGCCCCTTCCACCGCGAAAATCCGCCGGCGATGCGGAACGGGGACAACATGTCCCCCGGCGTGGTGGGCGAATTGCTCGAAGTCTCCGTCCGCATCTGTGACGAGCAGGGCGCGCCGCTCGAAGGCGCGCAGGTCGATGCGTGGCACACCTCGCCGGAGGGATTCTACGACAGCCAGCTCGGCGATGAACACAGCATGCGCGGCCGCTTCGTGACCGGCCCGGATGGCGTGATCGCCTTCCCCACCGTGGTGCCCGCCGCCTATCCGGTGCCGCATGACGGGCCCGTCGGCCGCGTGCTGTCGGCCATGGGGCGCGGGCCGATGCGCCCGGCGCATGTGCATTTCTGGATCAAGAAGCCGGGCTACCGCGACCTCATCACCCACATCTTCAAGGATGGCGACCCGTATCTGCATGAAGATGCGGTGTTCGGCGTGAAGGCCAGCCTGGTGACGGATTGGGACGCCGCGAAAAAGGATGGCAGGCCGGCCACCCTGACCTATGAATTCCGCATCCCGAAGGAGGGGGCCGCCTGATGCTGGTCCCGCCCTTCGGCAAGGCCGGGCTTTTCGCGCGCGTGATCGTCACGCGCTTCCTCGATATCACCAATGGCAGGCCCGTCCGCGGGCCGGCGAAGGACTGACACCATGCGTCGCAAGGTCATCCTCACCTGCGCGGTGACGGGCAACATCACGACCCCCGAGCAGACCCCCCATCTGCCGATCACGCCGGAACAGATCGCCAATGCCGCGATCGATGCGGCGAAGGCCGGCGCGGCGGTCGCGCATATCCATGTGCGGGACCCCGTGACGGGCAAGCCCTCCATGTCGCTCGACCTCTACAAGGAGGTGGTGGACCGCATCCGCTCCTCCTCCACCGATGTCGTCATCAACCTGACGACCGGGCCGGGCGGGCGCTTCGATCCGTCGCGGGACAATCCCCGCGTGGCGGGGCCGAATTCCACGCTGCTGCCGCCGGAAAAGCGGGTCGAGCACATCGTCGCCCTCAAGCCCGAGATCGCGACGCTCGACCTCAACACGATGTGGTCGGGCACCGCCGTCGTCATCAACGCGCCATGGTCGGTGACGAAGATGGCGGAGCTGATCTATTCCGTCGGCACCATCCCCGAGCTGGAGGTTTTCGACAGCGGCGATATCGGGCTCGCCAAGAACCTGATGGAGCAGGGCGTGCTGAAGGGCCCCTGCCTGTTCCAGGTCTGCATGGGCATCCGCTGGGGCTTCGACTGGAACCCGGAGACGCTGAACTACGCACGCTCCATCCTGCCCCCCGGCAGCCCCTGGGCCGCCTTCGCCATCGGGCGGATGGAATTCCCGATGCTGATGCAGGCGCTGCTGCTGGGCGGGCACGTCCGCGTGGGACTTGAAGACAACATCTACCTCAACAAGGGCGAGCTCGCGACGAGCAACACCGTGCTGGTGGAGCGCGCCGTGCGCCTGCTGCGGGAGATGGGCGTGGAGCCGATGACGGCGGCCGAAGCCCGCGCCGAATTGGCGCAGGTCGGCGGCTGGAGCCGCTGAAGGCGAAGCGCGGCGGCGGCTGCATGGACAGCCGCCGCCGCCGCTGATTGGATAGGCCGCCCTCGCGTCCAGATGATTGCTACCGAAAAAGATCCAGGGAGACGGACCATGAGCATCAAGATCGCGCGCCGAATGGCGCTCGCCGCGGCACTGGCCGCGCCCTTCCTGCTGCCCGGCGCCGCGCGGGCGCAGAGCTTCCCGAACGGGCCCATCTCGCTGATGATTCCCTTCGCCCCAGGTGGCCCCACGGATGCCGTGGGCCGCATGGTGGGCGAGGCGATGGGCCGTGACCTCGGCACCAATGTGGTGATTGAGAATGTCGGCGGCGGCGGCGGCACCATCGGCGTGAACCGCGTGGCGCAGGCGCGGCCGGATGGGCAGTCGCTGCTGCTGCACAATATCGGCATGGCGACGGCCGCCACGCTGTATCGCAGCCTGCCCTACAACCCGCTGACCAGCTTCGAGACCATCGGCCTGGTGACGCCCACGCCGATGGTGTGGGTGACGCGGCCGAATTTCGAAGGCGAGACTTTCGGCGACATGCTGCGCTTCATCCGCGAGCGTGGGGACCGGGTGAACCTGGCCAATGCCGGGCTCGGCTCCGCCAGCCAGCTTTGCGGCACGCTGTTGCAGGCCTCCCTCGGTATCGGGCTGACCGCCATCACCTTCCGCGGTTCGGGCCCCGTCTATCCCGAGATGATCGGCGGGCGGATCGACATCTATTGCGACCAGACCACCAGCGCCATTCCGTTCATCCAGGCGCGCAGCGTCAAGGCGATGGCCGTCACCACGCCGGCACCGCTGCCGCAGGTACCGGGCGTGCCGACTGCCGGCCAGGCCGGGCTGCCGGGCTTCGAGGTCTCCATCTGGCACGGCCTCTACGCGCCGCGTGGCACGCCGCGCCCGATCATCGACCGCCTGAACCTCGCGCTGCGGAACGCGCTGAAGGACGCCCGCGTGGTCGCCCGGCTGAATGAGCTGGGCAGCCCGCCGGAGCCGGAATCGCGCCAGAACCCGGATGTCCATCGCGCCCACCTCGCCGCCGAGATCGAGCGCTGGCGCCCGATCCTGCAGGCGGCGGGCCAGTTCGCGGATTGATGGTGCGATGAGCGTGCGGGACGGCTTCGTCGAAGGGCTGGAGGCGGCGCGCGCGAAGCGTGGCTACCTGCTGCCGCATCATGGGCTGTTCCGCCTGCTCTCGCCGGAATTCGCGGAAAGCTACGAGGCCGCCTATGGGCGGCTCGCCCTGCAACCGGTGGCGCTGCCGGCGGAGGACAAGGAATTCCTCTGGCTCGTCATCGTCGCTACCGTCGGCAGCCCGACAGCGCGCCACCATGTCCGCCGCTACCGAGAAGCCGGTGGCGGCGTGGCGGGGGTGGAAGCGGCGCTGCGGCTTTCCGCCTTCGCCTTCGGCCGCACGCGCTTCGATTTCGCGGCCGATGCCTGGGCCGGGCAATTGCCGGGCTGGGACGGCGCGGCGGCGGAAGCGGCGGCGCTGCAAGCCCTGGTGCCGGAGGTGCCACCCGCGCGCCGCGCCATGGCGATGCTGGCGGCCTGCACGGCGCGGCGGGACGGCGCCGGGGTGGAACGCTACCTCCGCGCCGCCTATGCCGCCGGCGCGCCGGAAGCCGGCATGGCGGAGGCCATGTGCCTCACGGTGCAGCCCGCCGGCCTGCCCAACCTGGTCCACGCCGCGGGCCTGTGGCGCGGGCTGATCGCCAGCGGCGCCGTGCCCGCCAGCGATGATTTCCGCGCCTGGGTCGCGATCCCCGCGGAAGGCGATCGCTGAGTTTTCGTCAGTCGCGAGCCCCGCCGCCCCCCTCAACGAAAAACCGCCAGTCCCGAATATTCGGGACCGGCGGTTTGAACTGGTGGAGCCATGGGGAGTCGAACCCCAGACCTCTTGAATGCCATTCAAGCGCTCTACCAACTGAGCTATGGCCCCGTAGTATTGGGAGGCCGGCCGTATAGCCGCCGAGTTCGGGGTGCGCAAGCCTCCCCCAAGCCGGTTTCCGCCCAATCCCCTTTCGGCCCAGCCCCCTTTCCGAAGGTCACGTCAGCGCATAGGTTCCGCCCCACCGCGAACCCCGGCCGGAGAGTGCGCATGCGAAAGATCTACCCCGATGCCAAGGCAGCCCTCGCCGGCCTGCTCAAGGACGGCATGACCATCATGTCCGGTGGCTTCGGCCTCTGCGGCATTCCCTCGGTGCTCATCGAAGCGATCCGCGAAAGCGGCGTGAAGGACCTGACGGTCATCTCCAACAATGCGGGCATCGATGGCGCCGGCCTCGGCATGCTGCTGGAGACGCGCCAGATCCGGAAGATGATCAGCTCCTATGTGGGGGAGAATGCGACCTTCGCGAAGCAGTTCCTGGCGGGCGAGTTGGAGATCGAGTTCAACCCGCAGGGCACGCTGGCGGAGCGCATCCGCGCCGGTGGCGCGGGCGTGCCCGCCTTCTTCACCAAGACCGGCTACGGCACGGCTGTGGCGGAGGGCAAGGAAGTCCGCGAATTCGACGGCGAGCACTTCATCATGGAACGCGGCCTGTTGGCCGATATCGCCGTGATCCACGCCTATATGGGCGACCACGAGGGCAACCTCCGCTACCGCAAGACGGCGCGGAACTTCAACCCGATCATGGCGACGGCGGCGAAGGTGACGGTCGCGCAGGTCGAACACCTGGTCCGCCCCGGGGAGATCGATGCGGATGACATCCACACCCCCGGCATCTTCGTGAAGCGGATGATCACGCTGCCCGCGGAATTCGATAAGCGCATCGAACAGCGCACGGTCCGCAAGCACCCGGCCGCTGCCGCCGCCGGCGCCGAATCGCAGGCCTGAGGAGAAGACGACCATGCCCTGGACCCGTGACCAGATGGCCGCCCGCGCCGCCCGCGAATTGCAGGACGGCTTCTACGTCAACCTCGGCATCGGCATCCCGACGCTGGTGGCCAACCACGTCCCCACGGGGATGACGGTGCAGCTGCAGAGCGAGAACGGCATGCTCGGCCTCGGCCCCTTCCCCTATGAGGGGGAGGAGGATGCGGACCTCATCAATGCCGGCAAGCAGACCATCACCGCCCTGCCGACCAGCAGCTTCTTCGACAGCGCGCAGAGCTTCGGGATGATCCGCGGCGGGCATATCGACCTGTCGATCCTGGGCGCCCTGCAGGTCGCGCAGAATGGCGACCTCGCGAACTGGATGATCCCCGGCAAGATGGTCAAGGGGATGGGCGGCGCGATGGACCTGGTCGCCGGCGTCAAGAAGGTGATCGTGCTGATGGAGCACAATGCCGGCGCCTCGGCGAAGCTGCTCCGCGCCTGCAACCTGCCGCTGACCGGCCGGCGCGTGGTCGATCTGGTGGTGACGGATCTCGGCGTCTTCGCCATCGACAAGAAGGGCGATGCGCCAATGCGGCTGGTCGAGATGGCGCCGGGCGTTTCCGCCGACGAAGTCCGCGCGCGGACCGAGGCGGACTACGTGGCGGCGTAACCGAAACGGCACGCCGAAAAAGGGGCGCCCATCTGGTGCGCCCCAGATGGCCCCCCCATGGCGCTATCGCAGCTGCGGCTGCTGGCGCTGCTGGTAGCGCAGGCGGTCTTCTTCGAGAATGCGGCGCAGGCGGTCGAGCTCCCGCTCCCGCTCCGCCAGGGACCGCTCGACTTCGGAGCCCGCCGAGACCGGCTGCACCGAGGGGGTCAGCGGCTGCGGGTCCATCGAGGACACCGGCTCCACCGCCCGCCGGGACGTCCGGCGCGGGGCGGCATAGGCCGTAGAACTGCTGCGCCGGCGCGTCGTCGTTGGTGTCACCGGCACGGGCGGGGGCGGCACCCAATCCAGGATCGGGATCGGCCCGCGCGCCTGCTGCTGGCCAAGCCCGGTGGCTGGGGCGGCGGCGCTGAAGCTTGGCTGCGCGGCGGGCAGGCGCTGGCGGAAGGCGTCGAAATCAACCCCGGTGGAGGTCATCAGGTCCTTGCCGGGGCCGGTGTCATTCCAGTGCTGCGCTGCGGCCGGCATGGCGAGCAGCAGCCCAAGGGGAGCGGCGAGAAGGGTGAGGCGGCGCATGAGGGGGGTCCGGCTCCGAGGGCGAGTCATCCCCGCAAGATGGCTGCCCCGGTGATTCAGCACAAGCTTTGGCCGCGCCGGGCGGGTTCGGCTGGCCGAAGCAGGCCCAACTACCGCGTCAGCAGGAAGCCCAGCATCACGCTGCCGAGTGCGATGCGGTACCAGCCGAACGGGGTGAACCCCATCCGCCCGATCACCGCGAGCACCCAGCGCACCACCACCAGCGCCACGACAAACGCCGTGAAAAAGCCGACGCCGATCTGCGCGAGGCCGGAGAATTCCAGCTCCGCCCGCGCCTTGAACAGGCTGTAGGCAGTGGCGGCCACCATGGTCGGGATCGCCAGGACGAAGGAAAATTCGGCCGCCACCTTCCGGTCCACCCCGATCAGCAGCGCCGTGATGATGGTGGCCCCGGATCGGGAGGTGCCCGGGATCATCGCCAGCGCCTGGCCGAAGCCGATGATCAGCGCCGCCAGAGGCCCGATCTGCGGCACCGTGTGGATGCTCGGCGTGCGGCGGAAGCGTTCGATGGCGATGATGGCGACGCCACCCACGATCAGCGCGACGGACACGACATAGGGGTTGAACAGCAGCCGCGTGATGGTGCCGTGCAGGGTGGCGCCGATCACCGCCGCAGGCAGGAAGGCAAGGATCAGGTTCTGCGCGTAGAAGCGTTCAGGCCCCGGCCGCCAGGCCTTCAGCAGCAGGGACATCAGGGTCGGCCAGAACACCACCACCACGGCCAGGATGGCGCCCAGCTGGATCGTAATCTCGAACACCTTGCCGGGCGGACCCTGGAAGCCCAGCAATTCCCCGAGCAGGATCAGATGCCCGGTGGAGGAAATCGGCAGGAACTCGGTCAGTCCCTCGATGATGCCCATCAGCAGGGCGGAAAGCAGGGCGGGTGCGTCCATGGGCGCGGGTCACTCCGGGCGGGAGGCGGTGATACCCCCCCGCGCCGCGCCGCGCCAACGCCCGCCCTGAGCATCATCAGGCACCAAGCGGCCCGACCTTGATCTCGAGCGTCCCCCGCCCGGCCAATTCGCCGACCAGCACGCCGCCCGCGGCCGGCACCGGCAGCAGCCCCGTCAGGCTGCCAAGCGTCACCACCTCCCCAGCCTGGGGAAGGTGGCCTATGCCAAGGCAGCGGTCGCGCCAGGCCATCACCAGGGGCTCCAGCGGCATCGCCCGGTGGGGGGCGGCATGGGAGCCGGCGTGCTTGGCCACCTCGATGCCATCGACGGTCAGACGCATCGCCGCCTGTTCGATATCCGCCCAGGTCCAGGCGCCGGTGGCAGGGCCGACGACGACGCTGTGATTCAGCACGCAATCCGCCAGCCTTTCCAGGGGATTCTGCGGATGGCCGGCGGCGTAGCGGGACTCCACCAACTCGAACAGCATGACGAGATCGGCGAGGTCTGGCAGCGCCGCCATCGTCAGGCCTTCCAGCTCCGCCCGCGTCAGGGCGCGCTTGAGGCGCAGCGCGCATTCCAGTTCCATCCCCGCGCCGAGCGGCAGGCGGAGCGTGGTGGCGGAGACCTCGGTGGTCATCGTATCGGCGACCGGTGCGGCGAAGGTCATGTCGGCGGAACGGCCGACCTTCCAGCCGCCGATCTTCCAGCCCATGGCGGCATAGGTGGCGAGCTGCATGGCTTCCGCCTCCACTTGGTCGGCGGGTTGCAGCGGCTGGGGCAGGCCTGGCGGCTTGTCCCGCCGGCCGCGCCGGATATCGGCAAGCAGGCTCGCGGCGCCGGCGATCCGGGCTTCACGGGTCTCGGCGGCTGCGAACATGCGGCGTCTCCTGCTGTGCCCGTCAGATCAGGGCGGGGGGACGCTACAGCAGTATCGGCGGGGGCTTAATCAGGGGGCCGGCAATTTCGTGCTGATGGGGCGAATATTTCCGGTGCCACCGCCTGATCACACCGGCTGGCCGTTCCAGACGGGGAAGCTGCCGGCGGCGGCGGGCAGGCCCGGGCGGCGCCAGACCGCGCGCCACGCCACCTGGTCGAACACCGCGCCCATATGGACGAAGGTGCCGCCCGCCGAGACCTCGATTTCCGCCACCTGGGCCCGCAGCGAGGGACGGATCTGCTCCATCGCGTGGGAGACCAGCTCATGCCGCGGCACGCCATGGATGGTGCCGGCATCGATCGGCATCAGGGTGGTGGCGGCGAAATCGAAGGGCATGGCGGGCTCCGTGACCTGGTTCGATCGGTTCGACCGACCTGTGCCTGGCGCGGATCGGTGCCTGGCGCTGATCGGTGATCTGGTCCCGGTCCTCGGGTAGTCCCGGCCTGTTCTGGCGGGGTGGCGTGGCAGCATTAGGCGCCAGAGAGGTTGATGCGTGGTAAAGCCGAAGCGCCCTTTCCGAAGCGGGCCGAATGCGCCATCTGCACAGCATGCACCGCCGTTCCCTGCTGGCTGGCCTGCCCGCCGCCTCCGCCGCCCTGCTCGCCGCGCCGCGGCATGGCGTGGCACAGCCCGCCCGCCCCGCCCCGCCGCCCCCCGCGGCGGAGGCCGCGATCGACCGCGCCGCGCTCGCCCGGATCGAGGCCTATCTCAACGGGCTGCGCACGTTGAAGGCACGCTTCCTGCAAATCGCCCAGAACGGCGCCTCGGCGGAGGGTACGGCGCTGATCAGCCGCCCCGGCCGGATGCGCTTCGACTACGACCCGCCAGAGCCGATGCTGCTGATCGCGGCTGGCGGCCAGGTCGTGATGTATGACCGGGAACTCCGCCAGCCTTCGGTCGTCCCGGCCGGCTCCACGCCACTCGGCCTGCTGCTGCGCCCGGAGATCCGCTTTTCCGGCGATATCACCGTGACGGCGCTCGAACGCAGCGGCGGTTTCCTGCGCCTCTCCCTGCACCGCACCGGTGCGGCGGCGGACGGCCGGCTCACCCTGTCCTTCGCCGAAACGCCGATGGAATTGCGGCAATGGACCGTGCTCGATGCCCAGTCGCGGGAAACCCGCGTCACGCTCTATGGCATCGAGACCGGGATGCGGATCGAGAACGCGCTGTTCGACTTCAACGACCCCACCTTCTTCGACCGTGAGGGCGCGCGACCGCGCTGACGCGCGACGGTTGCGCCGCGTCTACACCACCTGGTTCCGCAACACCGTCTCGCCGGCCCGCAGGCGCCCCAGGTTCTCCTCCATCAGGTCGAGGACATTCCCCTCATAGGCCCGTGTCTCGCCGCCGGTATGGGGCGTGATGAAGACATTCGGCATCGCCCAGAGCGGGCTCGCCTCCGCCAGCGGTTCTTCCGCCGTTACATCCAGCGCCGCCGCGCCCAGGTGCCCGCTGGCCAGCGCCTGCACCAACTCCGCCTCCACGCAGACCGCTCCGCGGGCGACGTTCACCAGGGTGGCGGCGGGCTTCATGGCGGCGAATTGCGCCGCGCCCATCAGGCCGCGCGTCTCGGGCGTCAGGGCGCAGGTCAGCGCCACGTAGTCGGCACGGGGAAGCTGCGCCATCAGCGCGCCCATGCCGTGGATCTCATCGGCGCCTTCCGCCCCCTTGGCGGGGTCCTGGCGCAGGCCGATGACATTCATCCCGAACGCCTTGGCCAGACGCGCCAGCCGCCCGCCGATGCGGCCGATGCCCACCACCAGCAGCGTCTTGCCGCCGAGTTCATCCTCCCGCCGCGCCAGGTCGCCGATCATGCCGCGCCAGTGCTTGCGGGCCTGGTTGTCCCGCGCTTCCGGCAGGCGGCGGGCGATGGCGAGGATCAGGGAGATCGCGTGTTCCGACACGGCATTGGCATTGGCGCCCTGCGCGGAGGCGAGGCGGATGCCGGCGCCGGCGAGCACGGCACGGTCATACTGATCGATGCCGGCGCTGATGGACTGGATGAACTTCAGCCGCGGCGCCTTGGCCGCCAGATGGTTGCGCCACATGCCGGAGACCAGCAGGACATCGGCCTCGCCGATCCGGGCTTCCAGCTCATCGAGGCTGCGAACCTCGAAATGCGCCAGCCTGCCGCCGCGCTCCGCGTAGCGTTCCGCGAAGCGGTAGGCGACATGGGCGAAGCAGAGGGTCAGCGTGGTGTCGGGCGGCAGCATCGGGGGTTTCTCCAGCGATTGGCGCGACCAAAGCGCCGCCCGCGGGATCGCGCAAGCCTGCCTGCCGTGCGTTATGCCCTGGCGTGCAGCAGCCGCGCCAGGCGATCGAATTCGGCGATGGAGAGCGTCTCCGCCCGGCGTTCGCCGGAAATCCCTGCCTGTTCCAGCAATTCCTCGGGCTTGCCGAGGGATTTCAGCGATCCGCGCAGCATCTTGCGGCGCTGCCCGAAAGCGGCGGCGGTGACGCGTTCCATGGTGGCGAACAGCGCCGGGCCCGGGTCCTCGGCATGTGGGATCAGCCCCACCACGGCGGAGAACACCTTGGGCGGCGGCGAAAAGGCGCCGGGCGGCAGGCTCATCAGGAAGCGGGCCTGGCAGCGCCACTGCGCGAGCACGCCGAGTCGGCCATACTGGTCCGAATCCGGGGCGGCGCAGATGCGTTCCGCCACTTCCTGCTGGAACATCAGCGTCATGGATTCGAGGTCGGCGGCGCGGCGCAGCCAGCCGACCAGCAGCGGCGTCGCGACGTTGTAGGGCAGATTGGCGATGATGCGGCGCGGCGCCGGCAGGGTGGCCACGACATCGACGCCGAGCGCATCGGCTTCCTGGATGGTCAGCCGGCCGGGATAGGCGGCGGCGAGTTCCTGCAAGGCCGCGATGGCGCGCCGGTCGAGTTCCACCGCATGGATATGCGCGGCCGGGGAGGCGAGCAGCGCGCGGGTCAGCCCGCCGGGGCCAGGCCCCACTTCCAGCACCTGCCGGCCCGTCAGATCTCCCGCCAGGGCGGCGATACGGGCGCAGAGCGCGGGGTCCAGCAGGAAGTGCTGGCCGAGCGACTTGCGGGCATCCAGCCCATGCCGCGCGATCGTGTCGCGCAGCGAGGGCAGGCTGTCCCCCGCCGGTGCCAACGGGGCGACCAAGGGGGCAACCAGGGGAGCAACCGGGGGCTCGGTCAGCTCCGCATCTCGATCTGGGCGCGGCGGCGCAATTCGCGCTGCACCTGGCGGGACAGCAGCTCCACGCGGTCCCGCAGCAATTGCTGGCGGGCCACCGCGGGCGTCACCTCCGCCTGGTTCCGCGTCTCCCGCGAGCAGACCATCAGGATCATCACACCATCTGGGGCGATGACGGGCTGGCTGGGACGGCCCGGCTGCAGGCCGGCGAGCAGGCTGCGAAGCGCCGGCGGCTGGATGGTGTCGAGCCGCACCGGCCCCGGATCGGGATTGCGGTTGCTGCCGGTGGACAGCGCCGCCTGATCCATGGCCTCGCAGGTGCGGGCGCTGCCGGCCAGGCCACGAGCCCGCTCCACCGTCGCGATCTGCTGCGGCGTCGGGTTCTGCGGGTCGAGTGGCGCGCTGAACGGCATGAAGACCTGCCGCACGCTCAGGATCGTCGCTTCGTCGCGGCCGACTTCCCGGCGCTGGCGCAGCGCCACGATCTGGAAGCCGCCGGGCACGGCGATGGCGCCGCTGACGGCGCCGGGCGGCATTTGCGGCACGATGCGCGCCACGGCCGGGTCCAGCGCCTCGGTGCCCACCCAGCCGAGGTCGCCGCCCTGCAACGCGGTCTGCGCCTGGCTGAACTGCGTGGCGGCGACGGGGAAGGGAACGCCCTGGCGAAGCTGGGTGACAACCTCGTCCACGAAGCGGCGCACATCCGGCTCCTCCGCCGGGTCGTCGACGGGGACGAAGATTTCGCTGATCAGGAATTCCTGCTGCCCGGCGCGGGCCCGCTGGCGGGCGACGTATTCCGCCACCTCCTCGTCGCTCGGCTGGGCCTGGGGGCCGAGCAACTGGCGCAGCAGGCGGGACCAGCCGATCTGCACGCGGATCTGGTCATACAGCACCCGCGGCTCCACCGCTGCGCGGCGAAGCTGGCTGACCAGGCCGCCGGCGGGCAGCCCGTTGCGGCGTTCGAGCTCGGCCACGGCCTGGGCGACATCGTCATCGGCGACGGGGATGCGGCGGCGCTGCATTTCCTGCATGCGCAGCCGTTCATCCACCAGCAGGCGCGTGACCTGCGGCGTCAGCCGGTCCAGCACCGGCTGGGACATGCCGAGCCCGGCATTCAGCGCGAACAGGCGCCGCCGGCCATCGACATCGCCACGGGTAATGATGTCCCCGTTGATGACGGCGATGATGCCGTTCACCACCTGGTCGCGACCCGGTGCGGGGGCTCCAGGGGCGGCGGGCGCGGCAGGGGCGGCGGGAGCCTGGGCGAGGGCAGGCAGCGCCGGGGCGGTGCCGGCCAGGGCCGAGAGCAGCAGCAGGGCGCGGGCGGTGGGACGCATGGCGCTTTCCTAGGCGTGCGGGGGGGGGAAGGGAAGGGCGATGCGGATCATCACAGCGCGCGGAAGCCGAAATCGCCCACGGTCTTCAGCGTGATGCGGAACAGCAGCAGCGTGCCACCGGCATAATCGCGCAGCGTCGAGGGGTCCTGCGCCCGGTTGCGGAGGAAGCGGGTCTCCAGCACCAGGCACTCATCCTCATAGATCAGGCTGGCGGAGCCGGAGACGGCGCGGTCGAGGTGGATATCATAGCGGCCGAAGGTGCCGAGCCGCCAATTTTCATTGATCCGCATCGTTCCGCCGATGCCGATCTCCTCCCGCTTGCGGGTGGTGACGCCGGCCGCGGGGCTGGTCAGCAGGTAGCCGCCGCTCAGCGAATAGCCCGTGCCGTAATAGGTCGCGGTGCCGTCCCACAGCCGGGCCTCGCCATCATTGCGATCCAGCCGGGTGCGGCCCATCAATTCCAGCCACGGCACCGGGGCGAGCCGCACCCGGCCGACCCAGTCCGAGGACCGGCCCTCAAGGCCCGATCCGGCGGCGAAGGTCGCATCCGTCGCGGCGCGGACGGACCGCCCCGCCAGGCCTTCCAACTGCCCGCCATTGGGGAACAGCCAGGCGCCGCGCAGCGCCGCATCGGCGCGGGTGCCGCCTTCCAGCCGGTCCCGGCCGGGGAAGCGGTTCAGGGAGAACAGGTTGGCGTCGGTGAACTCGAAATCGATGCTGTCCTCGTTCGGGAAGCGAGTCTGCGCCCCGGTGGACGGGCCGGTGACCAGTTGCACCCGGGGTTCCACCACCTGCGATCCCCAGTCGCCGGCGCTGCGCACGAAGGGCATCCGCCAGTCGAGCGCGGCGCGGGCATGGCCGCGGCCGAAGAAGCCATCGGCATTCGGATCGCCATAGGTCGGCGCCAGCGCCATGCCATCCGCCCAGCCACCGATCACATCCGCCTGGGCCTGGAAGGTCCAGAGATCCCCGGCCTCCCCGGTCCAGGGCAGGGTATAGCTGCTGCGCTGGGCGACGCGGCGGGTATCGGTGCCGGTGGTGCGGAACACGCTGAAGGCCTGCGCATCCACGGTGAAATGCCCGCCGAAATCATCGTTCGGAAAGACGTAGTCTGAGTAGAGCCGCGGCAGCACGGCCGGTACCTGCGCAGTGCTGCTATGGGCTTCCAACCCCTGGTAGAGCATGCTGTCGACGCGAACATAGGCTTCCGGCCCCCAGAAGCCTTCCAGATAGGCGGAGGTCGTCAGCACCCGCGGGCCGCCATAGCGGAAGGTGCGGAGATATTCGCGGGAGGAGGCGCGGTTGACGCCGAAGCCGGCGCGCCAATGCTCATCGAGCGCGAAGCGACCGCGGGAGAAGATGTGCCCGCCCGTGCCGTCCGCGGCCGAATCCTGCAGCGAGCCGACCGAGCCCTCGACCGAGAATTCGCCATTGTTGAACCGGCGCCGATAGGTGGCGCCGAGGTTCGGCATCTGGTCCACCGACAGCAGCGGCGTGAAGGTCGCATCGGACTGGTCGTCGATCGCCCAGTAGTAGGGCAGCTCCGCGAAGGCGCCGAGCCGGCGGGTCGTGCCGAGGGTGGGCGAGAGGAAGCCCGAAGCCCGCGGTGCATCCGGCGAGGCGTGCGAAAAATAGGGCGCGTAGAGCATCGGCCAGCCCGCGAATTGCAGTTGCGCGTCGCGATAGCGCACGCGCTGGTCCTCCCCATCCAGGGAGGCGATGCGCGCCCGCAATTGCCAAAGCGGCGGGCGGGAGGGGTCCTCGGCGCAGAGATCGCAGGACGAATAGGTGACGCGCGCCATATCCGTCATCACGCCACCGGTGCGCCGGGCGCCGGCCGCGGCCAGCCGGGCGTTGGAGGCAAGCAGCCCGCGCAGCCCTTCCACCGCGGCATCGCGCATGCCGCCTGTCAGCTCCGCCCGGTCGGCGAACAGGGTCTGCCCATCGGCCTCGATCAGCGCGACATTGCCGCGGGCCGTGGCGACGCCGGTTTCGCGATTGTAAGTGAACTCATCCGCCCGCAGCACCCGGTCGCCCTGCCAGGCTTCCACCCGGCCTCGGGCGGTGACGGTATTGGCGGCCTGGTCGTATTCGACTTCGGCGGCAGTGAAGGTGACGGGCTCATCGCTCTGCCGGCTGCTGCCGATGCCGCCCAGCCCCTGCTGGGCTTCCGTCGCCACGGTGGTCAGCAGCATCATCACCGCCATGGCGGCGACGCCGCCGAGCAGGCGCCGGCGGAGCGACCCGCCATCGCCCTGTCGCGGGCCACCATCGCCCCGCCGCGGGCGGATGGCGCGGGAGGCGGCGACAGGCCGGCCCTGTGCGATTGGCGGCGTCGGCGTCGGCGTCAGTCTGGCGTTACCCATCCCCGACGGGCGCATGGCGGGCGGCAGCTTTCGCGCGGCGGCATGGCGCGGCACAGCTTCGGCGCCCGGCGCCTGTCCGGGTCCCCGCCATTCCAGCCCCGCCTCGATCGGGCGGATCGGGGGCGGCAGCTTGCCCCCCTGCCTGCTGGGCGCCGGCATTAGCCATCCTCCAGGTGGAGCAGGAGCGCGAGCGCAAGCAGCAGCCCCGCAAGTGTAGGTGCCCAGGCCGCCAGGATCACCGGCAGCGACCCAGCCTCACCGAATTCATTGCTCACCTTGTCCACCACGAACAGTGCGAATCCGGCCGCGACACCGCCGCCGATCATCTGCGCGACGCCGCCGCGCCGGGTCTGGCGCATGGAAAACCCGGCGGCGAGCAGCGCCATGGCCAGCGCCAGTATCGGCAGGGCCAGCAGGGACTGGAACTGGATGCGGTGGCGCACGGCGGAAAAGCCCGCTTCCTCCAGCACCGCAATGAAGCCGGGCAGGGACCAGAAATCCAGCGTTTCCGGGGAGGCGAAGCTGTCCTCGATGCGGCCAGGCGTCAGCTCCGTCGGCAGGCTGAAGCGGCCGACGGGGCGGGCCACGCGATCGGCGCCGAAGACCGTCGCGTCCTCCAGCACCCAGGCGCCTTCGGACAGGCGCGCGCGCGGCGCCTCGATGCGGGCCAGCGGCTGGTCACCGCCACTCAGCCGCCAGACCGAGACGTCCTGCAACTCGAACCGTGCCCCTACCTGGGGGGAGTTGGCGCGCGGCGCCGGCTCGCTCCCCGCGCGCATCGCCACCGGGCGGCCGGACAGGATGGCGACGCCCTGGGGGTCGAGGTCCTTATCCGCCTGGCGCAGCCAGAGCCGCCCACCGGCGAGGGCCGACATGCCGCCGCCGGTCCGCAGGAAAGTCTGGTCCAGCCGTTCCGCCCGCGACAGCAGGGCGGAGGAGATGGGAGAGATGGCGGTGGTGGCCGTGGCCCCCATCAACAGCGCCACCACCAGCGGGCCGGTGAGGAACCCCCAGGCGGAAATGCCGGCCGCCCGCGCGACGATCAGCTCCGATGAGCGGGTGAGCCGCCAGAAGGCGACGATGCCGCCGAGCAGGATGGCGAAGGGCATGATCTGCATCGCCACGAAAGGCAGGCGCAAGGCCGCGATCTGGGCGGCCATGCCGAAGCCGACATCGGGGCGCGTCGCCGCCCGGCGCAGCAATTCGATGAAGTCGAACAGCGCGACCAGCCCGGTCAGTGCGCCGAGCATGGTCATCGTCATGCCGAGGAAGCCGCGCGCGACATAGCCGGTCAGGGTGGGGGTCAGCACCATCGGATCAGCCTGCCGCCCCGCCCGGTTGGATCGGCATCGGTTGCACAGGCCCAGCTTGTGCGGGCCCAGCTTGTGCGGGCATCGGCAGGGCGCGCGGCTTCGGCAGGCCGGGGGCGCCCACCATCCACCAGAACGCCACCAGCCCGGGCAGGCTGGCATGCAGCCAGATCAGCCAGACGAAGCTGTTGTCACGGGTGGCGAGGTTGCCGATGGTCAGCCCCAGCGCCAGCAGCCCGACAACAAGGCCGATGCCCATCGCCAGCCGCACGCCACCGCCATGGCGGCGGAACTGCCCGGTCAACGCCACCGCCAGCCCAACCAGGGCGAAGGACAGGGAGGTGATAGGCGCCGACATGCGCTGATGCGCCTCCCCCACGAAGCGGGCGAGCTCCCGCGGTCGCAGGCCCTCCGCCGGGTCCGGGTGCAGCAATTCCTGCACGTTGCGTTCGCGCGAATCGCGGAAGCGCGCTTCCTCCTGCCGCGTGGCGCGGGCGAGATCGACGCTGTTCTCGGCAAAGCTGAGCACGGAAAGCCGCATCGGCTGCTGGCCCGGCTGCGGGTTCGGAACCCGTTCCATCTGCTGGCGCACCCCGTTCTGCAAGGTCACGCGCGGGCCGGTGGGGCCGATGGAGATGCGCCCCTGTTCCGCAAGGATGGTGACCGGCGCCCCGGCTTCCCGCCCATCATGCACCATGATGCCGCGCAGCGTGCCATCGCGGTCCCGCAGCCGCGCATAGACCGTGAGATCCCCGCCGACGGAGGAAAACACGCCTTCCTGCACCAGGATCGCGGCCATCTGGTTGCGGATCTCGAACTGCCAGATGCGAAAGGCCGTGTGCGACATCGGCACCAGCCACAGATTCAGCGCATAGCCCATGCCGACCGCGGCCAAAGCGAGTGCGATGCCGGGCCGGGCGAGGCGAAGCTGGGAAAGCCCGGCGGCCCGCATCACCACCAATTCGCGGTCGCTATTCATCCGGACATAGACGAACAGCACGACGACGAAGGTGGTGATCGGCAGGATCACGGCGAAGAAGCCGGGCAGCATCAGGCCGGTGAGCTGGACGAACACGAAGAACGACAGGCCGCGATCCAGCACCAGCTCGATGAACCGCAGCGACTGCGTCAGCCACACCAGCGCCGCGAGCCCGCAGGTCACTGCCAGCAGGCCGCCGGCGAGTTGGCGCAGGATATAGCTGTCGATCCGGGTCATCACTCCCCTTCTATCAGCCCGAAGGGGCTCGCGGCAAAGCCGGGGGGATTCATGGCCCCGCGAACCGCCGGATGGTGGCCGCCGGCACCAGCCGGGCGCGCGGCGGGCCGCCATCCTCGTCGCGGTGGCTGACCAGGCCGAGCAGGCAGCCGGAGGCCGCATCGAAGGCGGCGCCTCCGGATTCGCCGCCCTGCAAGGCCTCCGCGATCTCCAGATAGGCGCCGAACTGCGGGTCCGGGTCCTGCCAGGTGCCGGTGATGCGGGCGCGGATCGACCGGCGCGGCGTCACCAGCAGCACCGGGGTTCCCGCGGGCGATCCCCCGGCGCAGGGTGTTGCGGTGCCCAGACCCGGCAGGGCCGTGGTGGGTGCGATCAGCGCCAGATCCTCTCCCCCCGAGGTAGCGCTGGCCGATCCCGGCATCGACGCGGTCCCGCCCCGCGCGCAGCAGCCGGGCGGGCGCTTCGGTGCCCCGCACCCCGATGGCGATGGCGGGCTGGCCCGAGGCACCGCCAGGCGGGCAGCCGCCCCGCAGGCGCTGCGCGGACCCGTCCACCACATGCGCCGCCGTCACGAAGACCCCGCCGCCGAGATGGATGGCGGCGCCGGAGGCATTGCAGCGCGGCGGCGTGCCGGACCGCACCTCCGCCACCGCCACCATCGCGGCCAGCGCCGGGTCAGCGGTGCGACCTGCCAGCGGGCGCCCGTCTGGCGGGGTGGCACAGCCTGCCAGCGCCAGCACGCCGAGCGTGAGGAAGACCCTCAGGGGAAGACCTTGCCGGGGTTCATCAGGCCCTTCGGGTCGAAGGCGGCCTTGATGCGGCGCATGGCGTCGATTTCCGCCCCGCCGCGCCAATCCTCCATCATGTCCGTCTTCAGCCGCCCGATGCCGTGTTCGGCGCTGAAGCTGCCTTCCAGGTCCCGGACCACGGCATTCACGCAATCCATGATGTCATGGCTGCGGGCGAGGAAGGCGGCCGGGTCCATCCCCACGGGCTGTTCCAGGTTCATGTGGATATTGCCGTCGCCGATATGCCCGAAGGGCACCGGGCGGCTGCCGGGGATGAGCGCCACGAGCGCGGCCGAACAGCGGCGGATCATCTCCGGCACCCGGGAGACGGGGACGGAGACGTCGTTCTTCACACTGGCCCCTTCCCGCTTCTGGGCTTCCGGGTGTTCTTCCCGGATGCGCCACAGCTTCTGGGCCTGCGCCTCGCTTTCCGCCAGCACGGCGTCGAGCACCGTGCCGTCCTGCATCGCCTCGAACAGCACGCTTTCCGCCATTTCCCTGAGGCCGGCATCGGGGCGGGGGGAGGCGAGGTCGACCAGCACATAATGGTCGGCCCGCGCGGCCAGCGGCTGGGGGATGCCCTCGATGTGCTTCACCGCGAAATCGACGCCGGCGCCGGACATGTATTCGAAGGCCCGCACGGCGCTGTCATCCCGGTCGCGGAAGCGGCGGAACAGGCCGAGCGCCGCATCTTCATCCGCCACGGCGCACAGCGCGAGGGCGGTGTCGCGCGGGCGGGGGAACATCCGCAGCACGGCGGCGGTGATGAAGCCGAGCGTGCCTTCGCCGCCGACGAACAGGTGGCGCAGCGCGTAGCCCGTATTGTCCTTTCGCAGCCGGCGGAGGCCATTCCAGATCTGGCCATCGGGCAGCACCGCCTCGATCCCCAGCATCAATTCCCGCGCATTGCCGTAGCGGACGGTGGTGTTGCCGCCCGCATTGGTGGACAACACGCCGCCGATCGTCGCCGTGCCTTCCGCGCCGAGGCTGAGCGGAAACAGGCACCCCGCCTCCTGCGCCGCCAATTGCGCCGTCTTCAGCACCACGCCGGCTTCCGCCGTCATCGTCATGTCCACGGGGTCGATGTGGCGGATGCGGTTGAGCCGCGTCAGGCTGATGACGATCTGCCGCCCACCCTCATCCGGCACGGCGCCGCCGACCATGGAGGTATTGCCCCCCTGCGGCACCATCGGGACCCCCGCCGCGGCGCAGAGCTTCACGGCGGCGGCGAGTTCCGCCGTATCGCCCGGCCGGACGACGCAGGGTGTCGCCCCGCGATACAGCGCGCGCCAATCGGCCAGATGGGGTTCCAGGTCGGACGGCGCCGTCAGCAGCCCGCGCGGGCCGAGCAGCGTGCCGAGGGCTTCCAGCAGACCCGGCGGGGCGTAGGGGATGCCTGGGGTGGGGGCGTGGGTCGGGTCGGTCATTCGCGAAACCTACAGGAAAAGCGCGCCCGCCGCCGCCCCGACCCCCAGCACCCAAAGGGGGCTGAAATCGGTGCGCCAGACAAAGAGCGTGGAGAACACGGTCAGCCCGACGGCCAGCGCGTTCACCGCCGCCCCCTGGGCCAGGATGATACCGGAGGAGAAGATGAGGCCAACCGCGATCGGCACCAGCCCCTTTTCGAGGATCCGCAGCCAGGTGGCCCCGGCCAGCCGCCCTCGCAGCCTGGAAAACCCAAAGGCGAACAGGCCCGAAGGCCCGGTCATCGCCAGGATGGCCACGAACATGCCGGGCAGGCCGGCCACCTGCCAGCCGATCAGCCCCACCACCAGCACATTCGGCCCCGGCGCCGCCTGGGCAAGCGCGAAAAGCTGGGCGAAGCGCGCATCGCTCATCCAGCCATGCACATCGACGACGAGGCGATTCATCTCCGGCACCACGGCGATGCCGCCGCCGACCGCGATCATCGAGATCGCGGCGAAGCCGGCGGCCAATTGCCAGAGAATCTCGGAACTGTCCTCGCTCACGCCGCCGTCGCCTTCTGCTTCGCCGTCCACCAGGCGGCGGCGATGCCGAAGGGCGCCAGGCCGAGCACGATGAAGGGCAGTGGCAGGCGCAGCACCGCGCCGCCCAACAGGGCGCAGGCGCCGACGCCAAGAATGGGCAGGCTCGGCTTCAGTTTCGTCGCTATCTTGGCGGCGGTGCCCAGGACCATCCCGGCCGCCGCCGCCGCCGTGCCGGCCAGCACCGCCTTGACCAGCGGCACCTCCCCATAGGCGTCATGCAACATGGCGAGGCCGGCCAGCAGCGTCATCGGCCCGCCGAACAGGCCGAACACGGCGGCCAGCGCGCCCAGGCCGCCGCGGAAGCGGTCGCCGATATGGATCGCGACATTCAGGGCATTCGGGCCGGGCAGCACCTGCCCGAGGCCCAGCGTCTCCGCGTACTCCTGCTCCGACAGCCAGTGCTTCTCCTCGACGATGACGCGGCGCGCCCAGGCGTTGACGCCGCCGAAGCCGATCAGGCCGATGCGGAGATAGGTGAGAAACAGCGCCGACACCGTGGGGTGCGGACGGGCCGGGAGGTCTGCCATGCGGCCAAGGGACAGCCTGGGCGGCCCGGGATCAAGCCCCCCCGGAGCGCCGAGCCGATCTTTGCGCTATGAGGCGCCGGCACCCGCCGTGTAGAAGCGCGCGCCAGAACGCCGACCGTCAGCCGGCCACCAGTCAACGGAACCACCCACCATGATCCTGCGCCGCACCCTGCTGGGCGCCGCCCTTGGCGCGCCGGCCTTCGCCGCACCCCCCGCCTTGGCGCAGGACGCCGCCTTCCCCAACCGGCCGATGCGCATCCTGCTGGCCTTCGCCCCCGGCGGCGGCACGGATCTGATCGCGCGCACCGTGGCGCATGCGATGACGCCGAGCCTCGGCCAGCCCGTGGTGGTGGAAAACCGCCCCGGCGCCGGCGGCAACCTCGCCACCGAAGCCGCCGCCAGCGCCCGCCCGGATGGCTACACGATCCTGATGGGCAATCACGGGCCGATGAGCGTGAATGTCTCGCTCTTCCCCAATATGCGCGTGAACCCTGAGGCCGCGCTGGAGCCGGTGGGCCTCGTCGCCGATGCGCCGCTGGTCGTCGTCGTCGGGCCGAAATCCCGCGCCACCAACATGACGGAGCTGCTCGCGGAGATTCGCGCCGCGCGCGGCAACATCACCTATGGCAGCGCCTCCAACGGGTCCGCCAGCCACCTCGCCGCGGCGCTGATGCTGCAGATGGCGGGGCTGGAGGCGGAGCATGTGCCCTTCCGTGGCGCCGCCCCGGCGCTGACGGATGTGGTGGCCGGCCACCTGCACTTCATGATCACGACGCTGCCTTCCGTCGTCGGCCTGCTGACCAGCAATTCGCTCCGTCCGCTGGCGGTGACGGGCGATGCGCGGATGGCGCTCTATCCCAATATCCCGACCGTCGCGGAGACCATCCCCGGCTACAAGGCGACCGCCTGGTATGGGCTGCTGGTGCCGAAGGGCACGCCGGCGCCGGTCCGCGCCCGGCTGTTCGCGGCGATGCGCGACGCGCTGGCCAACCCCGAGGTGATCCGCCGCCTGCGGGATGAGGGCGCGGAGCCGAGCACCCTGGATGGCGCGGGTTTTGCTGAATTGATCCGCTGGGAACGGGAACGCTGGGCAACCGTCGTCCGGCAGGCCAGGATCACCGTGGACTGAACCACCCGGCGGCACAGGCGGGGTGGTGGGGAAGGAAACGCACCATGAAACATCACCTCGTCCCGCTGGGGCTCGCGGCCGCGATGGCGGCCGCCGGCGTCGTTGCCCTGCCTGCCCAGGCCCAACCCGCCGCCACTCCGGCCCAGGCCTGCGCCGCGCTGTCGGGGCTGCGGATTCCCGCCACCGCCATCACCCTGCCCACCGGCGGCGCGGTGGTGGGCGAAGCGGTGCTGGTGCCGGCCACCCAGGCGGGCAACCAGAATGGCGAATACTGCCGGGTGCGCGGCGCCATCGCCCCGGTCGATCCCACCGCGCCGGAGATCCGCTTTCAGGCGAACCTGCCGACGCATTGGAACCGCAAGGCGCTGCAATTCGGTGGTGGCGGCTACAATGGCCGCATCCCGAACACGCTGGGTCTCGAAGTCCACGGGCTGGAAGGCACGCCGACGCCGCTCGCCCGCGGCTTCCTGACCTTCGCGAGTGATAGCGGGCATCAGGCCGAAAGCGCCGACGATGCCTCCTTCGCCCTGAATGCGGAGGCGCTGCACAATTTCGGCTACGCCCATATCCGCAAGACGCTGGACGCGGTGCGCCAGGTCGCCACCGCGCGCTACGGCCAGGCCCCGGGCAAGGTCTATTTCAACGGCGGCTCGACCGGCGGGCGGGAAGGGCTGACGGCGGCGATCCGCTGGCCGGAAGCCTATGACGGCGTCATCACCTGGTATCCTGTCACCGCGTATATGGGGCTCCGCCTCTGGGGCGCGATGCTCGGCCGCGCGGTCTATGACGATGGTGCCGCAGGCTGGATTCCGCCCGCCATGGTGGACCGGATCGCCCGCGAATCGCTGGCCCGCTGCGATGCGCTGGATGGCGTGGAGGATGGGCTCGTCAGCAATCCCGGCCGCTGCCGCGAAGGCTCCGCCGCCGCGCTGGAGGCATTGCGCTGCAAGGCCGGTGAGACGGGCCACCCCGCCCAGTGCCTGACCGCGGTGCAGGTGGACCGCACGATGCGCGTCTATCACGCGGGCTACGCGCTGCCCTACGCCTTCGCCAGCGGCAATCGCGACTACCTCGGCTACAACAGCCTGGAGGGTATCGCGATGCAGATCGGCAGCCAGGCGGCGCTGACCTCGCCGCCGCGATCGGGGCCGAACGCGCATCACGTGGACCGCGCCTATCAGTTCTTCCGCTACTTCGTGAATGGTGGGCGGGATCTCGACATGCGCCAGCTCGACGTCACGGCGGAGGGGCCGCAGCGGGACCGCATCCTGGAGATCTCAAGCCTGTTCGATGCGACGGCGACGGACCTGTCCGCCTTCGCGGCACGGGGCGGGCGGATGATCTTCCTGCAAGGCAATAGACTTGTTGCGAAAGTTGCGTGATTTTGGTGCGGCCGTGCTGGCCGTGGCCGGCGCCCTCGGTCAGCAGGGCCTCGGTCAGCAGGGCAGGAACCCTGCTTCGAGGTTGACCAGTGCGGCGATGATCGCGGTCTTGGTGTGATGC
>CANJXD010000011.1 GCA_947478535.1 Acetobacteraceae bacterium | reverse complement strand
GATCGCGATCTGCTTCTCCTGCAGCAGGCCCGTGAACGCCACGGAGGTGAATTGGCTGCCCTGGTCGGTGTTGAAAAACTCAGGCTTGCCGCGGCGCGCCGGCGCTTCTCGCACCGCTTCGATGCAGAACTCCGTCTCCAGCGTGATCGACAGCCGCCACGCCAGAACCCGACGGCTGAACCAATCCACTACCGCCGCCAGATAAACAAAGCCGCGGGCCATCGGGTTGTACGTGATGTCCGTCGCCTAGACCTGGTTGGGCCGATCCACCACCAGGTTGCGGAGCAGATACGGGTAGATCTTGTGCCCAGGCGTAGGTTTGGACGTGCTCGGCTGCTGATATAGCGCCTCGATCCCCATCCGCCGCATGTTCGCCAGCCGCGCCGCAGGCACAGGACGGGGCAGGTAATAGACGCTGCTCCGGCTCAGCCGCAGCAGCCCAGCCTGCCGCGTCAGGGGCAGTACGTTGTCGCGGTCGATCATCGTTTTGCGCTCAGCAGGCCGGCTGGCTCGAGCGCGCCGGATAAAAAATCCTTCTCCAGCCTCAGCTCCCCAATCTTCGCATGCAGCAGCTTCACGTCGACCACAGGCACGGTCTCAGTGGCACCAAGGCCAGAGCCGAAAACCCCGGCAGCGCCATCCTGCAATTGCGCCTTTCAGGCGACGATCTGCGCTGGATGCACGTCAAACAGCTTGGCCAATTCGGCCAGCGTCTTCTCGCCCTTGATGGCCGCCAGCGCCACCTTCGCCTTGAAATCCGGACTATGCGTCCGCCGGGTTCGCTTCGTCATGGTCTCTCCTGATCCGCGACAAAATCGCCGCTGTCAGGCAGGAGATCCACTCATCGGGCTGTCCGAATTTCCCAGCCCACCTCTGTCCCGTCGATGGTGGAGCAGGGATGGGCCAGCTTGCGCAGCGCGGCCATGTCCTGAATGACGACGGAGGGTCCGTGCACCACGACGTGGTAGGCACCAAGCGCAGCGAAGGACCGCGACAGCACTTCAGGCGCCATGCCCAGGCGTGCCGCGAGCACCTTCTTGTCGAAGGGGAGGTCGAAGTGCCCAGTAGAGCCATTCTCCGCGTCATGCGTCAGCAACCAGTTGGCCAAACGCTCCAGACCGGACCGCAACTTCTGGTTTTTCAACTCCTTGATGACCCCGCGATAGGCCAGGGCCAGGTTTTCGGCGACCGCCCGCGCGAAGCCAGCATCGACAGCGAAAGCTTGGCGCACGGCGTCCGCCGGCACCATTAGTATTCGCGACGCCACCAGAGCCCTTGCTGATTGAAGATAAGCGCGGTCGAACAGCACGGCGGCAAGAATGAAGCTGTCCCCAGGCCCAGAAACGCCCAGCGTCGTTTCACGGTCGCGGTGGACCGAGAACATCTCGACCGTCCCCTCAACGACCACGTGCAGGAAGTCGGCCGGCTCCCCGGTATGGATCAGCTCCACATGGGCAGGGAACCGCTGCAGGAAGGCGCCGCGCAGCATGGCCTCGACTTGGCCAGGCTCGACGCTCCGGAAAAAGGGGATGCGCCGCATCTCCTCTAAATCTTGGTTTCGCATGGCTTGCCTCCCGCACCGTACCTTACTCCGCCGGCGCGCCGTCTGCTTGACTATTGTCAAGTGAGGACCAGCCGGACGTCGCCCTAGCGCTTGATTCCTGCCTCCATCCCCCATGCCCAGCGTTGGCAGTCGTCTTGAATCGCTCCCGGACTAACCTGAGCTTGACTTAAATCAAGCAGGATTCCCCCGCCTCTACGGTCACTTGGCCTCGACCAGACGCCGCGCGTCGTGAGGAAGGGGGCCGAAATGTCCAGCGCCACTGCACCATCCGCCATAGACGGCGGGCCCGAACAGGGCCGCGCCCTTTGGCTCTCGACCATTGCTTTCACCGTGTGCTTCGCGGTCTGGACGATCTTCGCCATTATCGGCATCCAGATCAAACGCGACTTGGGCCTGACCGAGACGCAGTTCGGCCTGCTGGTCGGCACGCCGATCCTGACCGGCTCGCTGATCCGCCTGATGCTCGGCATCTGGTCGGACCAATACGGCGGCCGGATGGTGTTCACCTTCACCATGCTGTCGGCCGCGGTGATGACCGCCTTGCTGACACTTGCCTATGACTACCCGACCTTCCTGCTCGCGGCTCTGGGTGTCGGTATCGCCGGTGGCTCTTTCTCGGTCGGCGTGGCCTATGTCGCCAAGTGGTTTCCGAAGGAGAAGCAGGGCACCGCGCTGGGCATTTTCGGCGCGGGCAACGTGGGCGCCGCGGTCACCAAGTTCGCAGCCCCCGTCATCATGGTCGCCTATGGCTGGAAGACCGTTGCGCTGATCTGGGCGGCGGCGCTGCTGGTCATGGCGATCGTCTTCTTCCTGATGACCAAGGACGATCCGGACCTGGCCCGCCGCCGGGCCACCGGCGCGAAGCCCGAGCCGCTCTCAGCCATGATGGAACCGCTGAAGAACATTCAGGTCTGGCGGTTCTCGCTTTACTACTTCTTCGTCTTTGGTGCCTTCGTGGCGCTGGCGCTTTGGCTGCCGCGCTACCTGATCGGGGTCTACGGGCTCGATATCGTCACCGCGGGCATGGTGGGCGCGGCCTATTCCATCCCGGCTTCGATCTTCCGCGCCTATGGCGGCCACCTGTCCGACAAGTTTGGCGCGCGCCGCATCATGTACTGGACCTTCATGGTCTCGGTGGTGTGCACCTTCATCCTGTCCTACCCGCCGACCGAATACGTGGTGCAGGGCATTCGCGGGACCGTGAGCTTCAGCATGTCCATGGGCCTGATCGGCTTCATGGTCACGACCTTCACGCTTGGCTTCTTCATGAGCCTCGGCAAGGCCGCTGTCTTCAAGCACATCCCGGTCTACTACGCTGACCGCGTTGGCGCCGTGGGCGGGATCGTGGGCCTGGTCGGTGGCCTGGGCGGCTTCGTACTGCCCATCGCCTTCGGCGCTCTGAACGACCTGACCGGCGTTTGGCAGAGCTGCTTCTGGCTGCTGTTCGTGTTGGTCGCCGTGGCAACCGTCTGGATGCACGTCGCAATCCGGCAGATGGAACGCCAGGCCGCCGAGCAGGGTATCGCTGTCCACAGCCTGCCCGAACTGCCGGAAATGCAGCCCATCCATGGTGCCGCGCAGCAGGGCGCGCTGGCCGCCACCGGGCCGATCCAGGATTGGCGGCCCGAGGACAAGACCTTCTGGGCGGGCAGTGGCCGCGCAATCGCGCGCCGCAACCTTTGGATCTCGGTCCCCTGCCTGCTGCTGTCCTTCTCGGTCTGGATGGTGTGGTCCGTGGTCGTGGCAAAGCTTCCAAGCGTTGGCTTTGCCTTCACCAACGAACAACTGTTCTGGCTGGCATCGCTGCCGGGCTTGTCGGGTGCCACCCTGCGCATCGCCTACAGCTTCATGCCCGCGATCTTCGGTGGCCGGCTGTGGACCACATTGGCCACTTGGTCGCTGCTGATCCCGGCACTCGGCATGGGCTTTGCGGTGCAGGACCCGGCCACGCCCTACTGGATCTTCCTGATCCTGGCGCTGCTCTGCGGCTTTGGTGGCGGCAACTTCGCCTCCTCCATGGCGAACATCTCGTTCTTCTTTCCCAAGAGCGAGAAGGGCAACGCACTCGCGATCAATGCCGGCCTGGGCAATCTGGGTGTGAGCGTGGTGCAGTTCGTGGTGCCGCTGGCAATCACGGCGGGCGTCTTCGGCTGGCTCGGCGGCGCGCCGCAGACCGCGACGGTGGCGGGTGTGACCAGCACCTTGTGGCTGCAGAATGCAGGCTTCGTCTTCGTGCCCTTCATCGTGGCCTCGGCTTTCGCGGCATGGTTCGGGATGAACGACATCGCGACCATGAAGGCCTCCTTCGCCGACCAGGCGGTGATCTTTCGCCGCACCCACAACTGGATCATGTGCTGGCTCTACACCGGCACCTTCGGCTCCTTCATCGGCTTCTCGGCAGCCTTCCCGCTGCTCTCACGGATCCTCTACCCCGACGTGAACGCGCTGAAGTACGCGTTCCTAGGTCCGCTGGTCGGTGCGCTGGCGCGCGCAGCCTCGGGCAAGGCGTGTGACCGGATCGGCGGCGGGCGGATCACCTTCTGGGTCTTCATCGCCATGTCGCTCGGCGTGGTGGGAATCCTCTACGCCATCGGCAACAAGACTGATGCGACCTCCTTCCCGGTCTTCTTCGCAAGCTTCCTGTTCCTGTTCGCCGCGACCGGCGTGGGCAATGCGTCGACCTTCCAGATGATCCCCGCGATCATGCGCCGCGAAGTCGCGCGGCTGGAGCCGGGGCTGAACGCGGCGGAGCGCGTGAAGCAGTCGGACAAGGAGGCCGCGGCGATCATCGGCTTCACCTCCGCGATCGCCGCCTATGGCGCCTTCTTCATCCCCAAGAGCTTCGGCACCTCCATCGCCATGACTGGCGGGGCGGAGACCGCGCTCTACAGCTTCCTGGGCTTTTATGTGAGCTGCGTGCTGGCGACCTGGTGGTTCTACACGCGCCGTGGCGGCCTGCTCCACGACATCGAACATGGCCACCCGGCCGCCGCCCAAGCCCCGCCCGCCGAATGACCGTCAGCGCATCGCAAGGCACCGCCTCATGAGCCATTTCCTCGACCGCCTGACCTTCTTCAACAAGGTCCAGGAGCCCTTCTCGAACGGCCACGGCATCACCACCAACGAGGATCGCCGCTGGGAGGACGGCTACCGTAAGCGCTGGCAGCACGACAAGATCGTGCGATCCACGCATGGCGCCAACTGCACCGGTTCCTGCTCGTGGAAGATCTACGTGAAGGGCGGTATCGTTACCTGGGAAACCCAGCAAACGGACTATCCGCGCACCAGGCCGGACCTGCCGAACCACGAGCCGCGCGGCTGTTCGCGCGGTGCCTCCTACAGCTGGTATCTCTATTCAGGCAATCGCGTGAAGTACCCGCTGGTGCGCTCGCGGTTGATCAAGCTGTGGCGCGAGGCACGGGCGACCATGACGCCGGTCGCCGCCTGGGCCTCGATCGTCGAAAACCCTGAGAAGCGCGCATCCTACGTCACCAAGCGCGGCCATGGCGGCTTCGTGCGGGCACCCTGGGACGAGGTGCAGGAGATCATCGCGGCAGCCAACGCTTACACGGCAAAAACCTATGGGCCGGACCGGATCTTCGGCTTCTCGCCGATCCCTGCCATGTCGATGGTCTCCTACGCTGCCGGCTCGCGCTACCTGTCGCTGATCGGTGGCGTCTGCATGTCGTTCTACGACTGGTACTGCGATCTGCCGCCGGCCTCGCCCCAGACCTGGGGCGAGCAGACCGACGTGCCGGAATCGGCCGATTGGTACAACGCCGGCTTCATCATCTTATGGGGCTCCAACGTGCCGCAGACGCGGACGCCCGACGCGCACTTCTACACCGAGGCACGCTACCGCGGCATGAAGAGTGCCGTGATCTGCCCGGATTACTCGGAAGCCGCAAAGTTCGGCGACATCTGGCTGTCGGTGAAGCAGGGCACCGATTCCGCGCTCGCCATGGCGATGGGCCACGTCATCCTGAAAGAGTACCACGTCGCGCGGCAGGTACCGTATTTCCGCGACTACCTGCGCCAGTACACCGACATGCCCATGCTGGTGAAGCTGGTGCAACAAGGCGATCAACTGGTGCCCGAGCGCTTCCTGCGTGCCAGTGACTTTGACCACTCTCTGGGCGAGTCGAACAACCCGGAATGGAAGACGGTCGCCTACGACGAGACTACCGGCAACATCGTCGCACCTCGCGGCACCATCGGCTTTCGCTGGGGTGAGAGCGGAAAATGGAACCTGGAGGAGAAGGCGTCGAACGGTGAGGCCGCGAAGCTGCGCCTCTCACTCGACGGGATCCAGGACGAGATGGCGGAGGTCGCCTTCCCCTATTTCGGCAATATCGAGCATGAACATTTCATCTCCACCACCCATGCCTCCGTGCTGAACCGACGCGTGCCGGTGAAACGCCTGGCGCTGGCCGATGGCGAGACGTTGGTCGCCAGCGTGCATGACCTGTTCCTGGCGAATTACGGCATCGATCGCGGCTTTGGTGGCGACAACATCGCGGCCGACTATGACGAGGTGGCGCCCTATACCCCCGCTTGGGCCGAGAAGATCACTGGCGTCTCGCGCGACAAGATCATCCAGGTGGCGCGCGAATTCGCCACCAACGCCGAGAAGACCAAGGGCCGCTCGATGATCATCATCGGCGCGGCGATGAACCATTGGTTCCACGCCGATATGAACTACCGCGGCGTCATCAACATGCTGGTGCTGTGCGGTTGCGTCGGTCAGTCGGGCGGCGGCTGGGCGCATTACGTGGGGCAGGAGAAACTGCGCCCGCAAGCCGGCTGGGCGCCGCTCGCCTTCGCGCTGGACTGGGGTCGCCCGCCGCGCCAGCAGAACTCCACCTCGGCCTTCTACGCGCACACGGATCAGTGGCGGTATGAGACGATGAATGTGGGCGACATCGTCTCCCCCACGGCGCCGAAAGGCCCTTGGGACGGCACGATCATCGACTACAATATCCGCGCCGAGCGCATGGGCTGGCTGCCCTCCGCCCCACAGCTCGAAACCAATCCGCTGCAGGTCGCGAAGGACGCGGCGGCGGCCGGCATGTCGGCGAAAGACTATGTGGCGAAGGGGCTGAAGGACGGCACGCTGAAGCTGTCCTGCCAAGACCCGGACAATCCGAAAAACTGGCCGCGCAACATGTTCGTCTGGCGGTCCAACCTGCTGGGTTCGTCGGGCAAGGGGCATGAGTATTTTCTCAAGCACCTGCTGGGTACGACGCATGGCGTCCTGGGCAAGGATCTTGGCCCGGAAGGCCGCGCGAAAGCGACCGAGGCCGTCTGGCATGAGCATGCGCCGGAGGGGAAGCTGGACCTGCTGGTGACGCTGGATTTCCGCATGTCCACGACCTGCGTCTATTCGGACATCGTGCTGCCAACCGCCACCTGGTACGAAAAGAACGATCTCAACACATCCGACATGCACCCCTTCATCCATCCGCTGACCAGCGCGGTGGATCCGGCCTGGGAGGCACGCAGCGACTGGGACATCTACAAGGGCCTCGCCGAGGCCTTCTCCCGCGTGGCGCCGGAGGTTCTGGGCGTCGAGAAGGATGTGGTGCTGAACCCCATCAAGCACGACAGCGCCCTTGAAATCGCGCAGCCCTTCGACCCGCGTGACTGGAAGCGCGGCGAGTGCGAGCCGATCCCCGGCAAGACCATGCCGATGGTCTTCGAGGTGGAGCGCGACTACCCAGCGACCTACGCGCGCTTCACGGCCCTCGGGCCGCTGATGGAGAGCATCGGCAACGGCATCAAGGGCATGGCCTGGAAGACCGGGCATGAGGTCGCCAACCTCAAGGCGCTGAACGGCACCCATGCCGGGGGCGCCAACAAGGGCATGGTGCGGATCGTCAGCGACATCGACGCGACAGAGGTGATCCTCATGCTTGCGCCAGAGACAAATGGCGAGGTTGCCGTGCATGCCTGGGAAGCACTCGGCAAGGCCACCGGCCTTGATCACACGCATCTTGCGCGGCCGAAGGAAGACGAAAAAATCCGCTTCCGCGACGTGGTGGCGCAGCCGCGCAAGATCATCTCCGCTCCCACGTGGTCCGGCCTGGAAAGCGAGAAGGTCTGCTACAACGCGGGCTACACCAACGTGCATGAGCTGATCCCCTGGCGCACGCTGACCGGGCGGCAGCAGCTTTATCAGGACCACCTCTGGATGCGGGCCTTCGGCGCGGCGCTGTGCGTCTATCGCCCGCCGGTGGATCTGCGCGCCATCAAGCCGGTCATCGACATGAAGCCGAACGGCGAGAAGCAGGTGGTGCTGAACTTCATCACGCCGCACCAGAAATGGGGCATCCACTCCACCTACACCGACAATCTGCTGATGCTCACGCTGTCGCGCGGCGGGCCCTGCATCTGGATCAGCGAGCCGGACGCGAAGCGCGCCGGCATCGTGGACAATGACTGGGTGGAGGCTTTCAACAGCAACGGCGCGCTGGTCGCCCGCGCCGTGGTCTCCCAGCGCGTCAAGGACGGCATGGTCATGATGTACCATGCGCAGGAGAAGATCGTGAACATGCCGGGCTCGCAGATGACGGGCAATCGTGGCGGCATCCACAATTCCTGCACCCGCATTGTGCTGAACCCGACTCACATGATCGGCGGCTACGCGCAGCAATCCTACGACTTCAACTACTACGGCACGATCGGCACGAACCGCGATGAGTTCGTCATTGTCCGCAAGATGACGGAGATCGACTGGCTCGAACGTCCGCACGCAGATGCAACGCTGGTCACGGGAGAAGTGGCATGAAAATCCGCGCGCAGATCGCCATGGTGCTCAACCTCGACAAGTGCATCGGCTGCCACACCTGCTCCGTCACCTGCAAGAACGTCTGGACCAATCGCGAGGGCATGGAATACGCCTGGTTCAACAACGTCGAGACCAAGCCCGGCATTGGCTACCCCAAGGACTGGGAGAACCAGGACAAATGGAAGGGTGGCTGGAAGCGCCTGCGCAGCGGCAAGATTCAGCCGCGCATCGGCGGCAAGTGGCGCGTGCTGGCGAGCATCTTCGCCAACCCGAACATGCCCGAGATCGACGACTACTACGAACCCTTCACCTTCGACTACGAGCACCTGCAGAAGGCGCCGGAGCTGGAGGCCTTCCCCACCGCACGCCCGCGGTCGCTCATCACCGGCGAGCGGATGGAGAAGATCGAGTGGGGGCCGAACTGGGAGGAAATACTGGGCGGCGAATTCGCCAAGCGCTCCAAGGATGCGAACTTCGAAGGCATCCAGAAAGAGATGTACGGGCAGTTCGAGAACACCTTCATGATGTACCTGCCGCGGCTGTGCGAACACTGCCTCAACCCGGCCTGCGCGGCGGCCTGCCCCTCGGGTGCGATTTACAAGCGGGAGGAGGACGGCATCGTCCTGATCGACCAGGACAAGTGCCGCGGCTGGCGCATGTGCGTCTCGGGCTGTCCCTACAAGAAGATCTACTTCAACTGGTCGTCGGGCAAATCCGAGAAGTGCATCTTCTGCTACCCGCGCATCGAGGCGGGGCAGCCCACGGTGTGTTCCGAGACTTGCGTGGGCCGTATCCGCTATCTGGGCGTAGTGCTCTACGACGCCGATCGGATCGAGGCGGCTGCAAGTGTTCCCGATGAGAAGGATCTGTACCAGTCGCAGATGGACATCTTCTGTGACCCAAACGATCCCGCGGTCATCGCGCAGGCGCGCGCGGACGGGATCAGCGACTCCTGGCTGGCGGCCGCGCGCCATTCGCCGGTGTGGAAGATGGCCATGGAGTGGAAGGTTGCCTTTCCGCTGCACCCCGAATACCGCACACTGCCGATGGTCTGGTACGTGCCGCCGCTCTCGCCCATCACCGCTGCCGCGGAAGCCGGCAAGATGGGCATCGATGGTGGGATGCCGGATGTGCGCTCGCTCCGCATTCCGCTGAAATACCTGGCCAACCTGCTGACGGCTGGGGATGAGGCGCCGGTGGCCAGCGGGCTCGAACGGATGCTCGCCATGCGCGCCTACATGCGGGCCAAGACCGTTGACGGCGTCATCGACGAGACGATCCCGCGGCGTGTCGGCATGACGGCGGCACAGATCGAAGACATGTACCACATCATGGCGATCGCGAATTACGAGGACCGCTTCGTGATTCCGACTGCACATCGCGAGGTCACCGAGGACGCCTACGAGATGCGCGGCCATTGCGGCTTCTCCTTCGGAGATGGCTGCGCGCCAAGCGAACAGTCGGGCAACTTGTTCGGCGGCATCAAGCTGAAGAACGACAAGTCGAAGATGGGGGTGCTGTGATGCGCACGCTCAAGGTTCTCTCGGCCCTGCTGACCTACCCGACCCCCGAACTCGTCGCCGCGGGTGCGGAGCTCCGCACCGCGCTGGACCGGGAGGGCGTGCTGCCAAGGCGGGAGCGCGCGGCGGTCGACGCGCTGATTGCCGATCTCGCCACGCACGACCTCTACGACGCGCAGGAACGCTACATCCTGCTGTTCGACCGCACGCGCTCGCTCTCCTTGCATCTGTTCGAGCATGTGCATGGCGAGAGCCGCGATCGCGGCCAGGCGATGGTGGACCTCATCAAGGTGTATGAGGATGGCGGCTTCACGCCGACCACCACGGAACTGCCGGATTTCCTGCCGCTGTTTCTGGAATACGCGGCAACGCGCGCGCCGGCCGAGGCTGTTGAACTGATTGGCCAGCCGGGCCACGTCTTCGCGGCTCTCCGGGAACGCCTGGCCAAGCGCTCATCACCCTACGAGGCCATCTTCGCGGCCCTCACCGCCCTCTCCCGCGCGAAGCTGGGTGCGGCAGCCCTCGCCGCCCTACGTGCGGAGCCCGATCCCGAGCCCGACGACCTCGAAGCCCTGGACGCCGCCTGGGAGGAGGAGGAAGTCACCTTCGGCCCCGGCTCAGCTGCCGCGGCCTGCGGCACCGACACACTGGCCGCCAAACTGCGCCAGGCCAGGCGCCCCGCGCCGGGGCTGGAGCCGTCACCGGGCCAGCGTCCGCGCACCGTCGTCACCCATCGCGCCGCCGGCTGAGGAGCAATCATCATGCGCGACGCCATCTTCCACCTCCTCTTCGTCTGGTACCCCTACGTGGCGCTGACGGCTTTCCTGCTGGGCAGCCTCATCCGCTTCGACAGGGAGCAGTACAGCTGGCGCGCGAGCTCCAGCCAGATGCTGCGCAAGAAGCAGCTTGCCTGGGGCTCGAACCTGTTCCATGGTGGCATCCTGTTCCTGTTCCTGGGCCATGCGGCGGGGCTGCTGACGCCGCAGTTCATCTACACGCTGTTCATCACGGTCGAGCAGAAGCAGATCATCGCCGTCATGGCCGGCGGAATCGCTGGGCTCATCTGCTTCATCGGGCTGTCGCTGCTGCTGCATCGCCGGCTGTATGACGCACGCATCCGCGTCACCTCTACCTACATGGATCTCGCGGTGCTGATCATCCTTTGGGTCCAGCTTTCGCTCGGCCTGATCACGCTGCCCTTCTCGCTTGCGCATTCCGACGGGTCGGTGATGCTGACCTTGGCGCACTGGGCGCAGGGTATCCTGACGCTGCAGCCCGTGGATGTGAAAACGTTGCAAGGTCTGGCTTTTCCCTATCTTGCGCACCTCGTGCTGGGGATGACGATCTTTCTGATCTTCCCCTTCTCACGCCTCGTGCATGTGTGGTCGGCACCGGTCTGGTACCTGGGGCGGCGCGGATACCAGGTGGTGCGCAGCCGCCGGCCGCTCGGTGCCCCGGGCGTGAAACCCACCCCGACCCAGGCGGCGGAGTGAAGGCGATGAGCACCACCTCCGCCTGCGCGGTGAAGCCTGCGCCGCCTGCCAGCCGCAAGACAATCAGCGTGAACGGCGTGGTGATCTCCCGCGCCGCCATCGCGCAGGAGACGCAAAATCACCCAGCCGGCAAGCCGCTCGACGCCATGAAGGCCGCGTCCGTCGCGTTGGTGGTGCGTGAGCTTCTATTGCAGGAGGCGCGTCGCCTTGCCATTCCGGTGGAGCCCGCCAGTGATGGCGAGGGCCGTCATGAGACCGATGAGGAAGCACTGGTCCGCGGCCTGGTCGAGCGCGAGGTCCGCACGCCCGAGGCCGACGAAGCGGCCTGCCGGCGCTTCCATGACCAAAACCGGCGCCGGTTCCGCACACCTGATCTCTACGAAGCGCGTCATATCCTGCTGCCGGCGAACCAGCCCGAGAGTCCTGTTCTGGCGGCGGCGATCCTGGCGCGGCTGGCGCGCGAACCGAGCGAGTTCGCAGCCCTGGCGCTCGCCCACTCCGCCTGTCCATCAGGCAAGACCGCCGGCAACCTTGGCCAGATTGGGCCTCGGCAGACTGTTCCGGAGTTTGAGGAAGCCTTGGCGCGCATTGCCGTCGGCTCCATTCATCCGGAGCCGGTAGAGACGCGTTACGGGCTGCATATCGTGGCGCTCGACCGGCGCATCGAAGGGCGCGACCTACCCTTCAACATGGTGCACGGGCGTATCGCCGCATGGATGGGTGAGAAGGTCCGTCGCGCGGCGATCCGGCAATATGTCTCAATCCTGGCCGGCCGGGCTGACATCCAGGGCATCGACCTGGACGCGCCGACCTCGCCGCTGGTTCAGTGAGGGGGCGGCCATGCTGCTCGGCACCATCTTGAAGCGCCTCGGCAATGAGGCCGACGCGGCCGAAGCTCTCGAAGCAATGGGCGATATCGTCCTTCTCGCCGAGGTCGAGGCCATGGGAGAACTGCACGACGAAAGCCCGGCCGATTACGTCTGTGGCGCCACTAGGCGGTTCGCCGCGGACGCTGCGAGCGAAGACTGGCTTGCACTGATGACGGCGATCGAGCGCAGTGACGATCCAGCGCGCACCACGCTCGATACCATGCTCCGGTGGTCGCTGGCCCGCGATGCTGCGGGGCCGGCCGCTACGGGCTGCGGCTGCGGCTGCGGCAAGGGCGGGCCGGGCGATGCCCGGGGATGATGCGGCGCCACCACCCTTCGCCCTGCTGGATGACCCACTGGCCTACATTCTTGCGGCCCATCTCCGGCAGCGTGCCGTCTGCGCCGTGCTGCGGCGCTTCGCGACCGATCGCGTGGCGAGCCGCGCCGAAGCCGACAGGGTGACCGCCTATCTGACAGGTGATCTTCGCCTGCATCACGAGGATGAGGATCTCGAGCTGTACCCGGTGCTCCGACGCCGGGCGCTGCCGGCGGATGGGCTAGGCATCACCCTGGCGCGGCTTGGGGAGGAACACCGCCACGGTGCGGCGATGGCCGACATCATCGTGGAGGCCCTTTCCGCAAAGCCAGCCGAGGACCCAGTACACGTCGACCTCGCGGCAGGGGAAGCCATGCAGGCCTATGCCGCCAGTGAGATGCGGCACCTGGCACTTGAGAACGGCGTGGTGCTCGCGCTGGCACGCATTCGCCTGACGCGGCCTGACCTGAAAGCGATCAGCCGCGGCATGAAGCAGCGGCGAGGGGTGGTGGCGCATGACCAGCCTTGATCACCTGTTTGACCGCAACGTCGCGTGGGCAAACAGGAAGACGGAGCAGGATCCCACCTTCTTCCGGCGGCTCTCGGAGCAGCAGGCGCCCAAGTATCTTTGGATCGGTTGTTCGGATAGCCGCATCACGGCGAATGACGTGTTGGGTCTCGATCCTGGTGAGGTCTTCGTGCACCGGAACATCGCCAACATCGTCCACACCAGCGACATGAATATCCTCGCGGTGCTGGAATACGCCATCGATGTCCTGCAGGTGCAGCACATCATCATCTCTGGCCACTACGGGTGCGGCGGGGTGCAACGCGCAATGGCGGATGAGCGCGGCGCGCTGGTGGACCACTGGCTACAGCCGCTTTCGATGTTTTATCGCAAGCATCGCCGCTTGTTCGATGAGATGGGCGAGGCAGAAAGCCAGATCAATCGGCTCTGCGAACTCAATGTCGAAATGCAGATCCGGCGTGTTGCCGCGACGCCCATCGTCGAGGGTGCCTGGGCACGCAGTGTTGATCTGCATCTGCATGGCTGGATCTACGGCATGCATGACGGGCTGCTGCGTGACCTCGGCGCCACGGTAGCGACCATCGCGGAGCGTGACGCACTGCCTTCGATTGATCAGCGCGTGACGGCGCGCACCGAACCCCTCAGCCCCCGGCGCCGCCATGCACTGGAAGCCTTCTCAGCCATCGGGCTGCAGGACATGGCCTCACCACCATGCTGCATGCCTCCCATGGAGAATATCCGGCGATGATCAGTGATGTTCCCCTCATCACGGCGTTGATTTATGCCGACAGCGCGCTGGCGGACAAGGCGCTGCGCCGAACCGTACGACAATTCGAAGCCGCCGGTCGCCGACTGGCGGGTGTCGTTCAACGCGATACGCAGCGTGCCGGTCGGACCGGCTGTGACATGACGCTGGAAGAACTCTCGACCGGCACCGCCATCGAAATCTCGCAGGATCGCGGGCCGCACGCGCGCTGCTGCCGTCTCGATCTGGGCGAGATGACGCGGGCAATTCAGCTGGCGTCTATGGCGCTCCGGGGGGCACCCGACCTGCTGGTGCTGAACAAATTCGGCAAAACGGAAGTCGAAGGCGGTGGCTTTCGCGCGCTGATCGCGGAGGCCATCGACCGCGGCGTGCCCGTGCTGATCGCCGTGCCCTACCGCAACATCGATCCGTGGCGGGCCTTCGCCGGAAACCTGGCGCGGGAGATTCACCTGACCGGCACGGATGACGACCTGGCATTGGACCATCTTTGTCGTGTGGGGGCAGCCCTTGCGCTAACCCAACCCGGGCCGCGTAACGCATGATATCGGCCGAGCCGGAGCATGTCGGAACGGCGGTCCGTATTGGCGTGGTCACTCTCTCCGACCGCGCGTTTCGAGGCATCTACGCAGACCGGGGCGGACCGGGCATCGAGGCAGCACTCACGCGCATCATGGCCTCCCCCTGGCTGGCGGTGCAGCGCCTGGTGCCGGACGAACGCCCGGCCATCGAGGCCGCGCTGTGCGAGCTGGCGGATGTTGAGACCTGCCCGTTGATCGTCGCCACCGGCGGCACTGGCCCCTCGCCGCGCGATGTGACGCCGGAAGCCACGGAGGCTGTCTGCGACCGTGTGCTGCCGGGCTTCGGGGAACTTATGCGCGCCGTCTCGTTGCACGCCGTCCCGACGGCGATCCTCTCCCGCCAGATGGCCGGTACACGTGGGCAAAGCCTGAGCGTCAACCTGCCGGGCAAGCCCTCGTCCATCGCCGAATGCCTGGCCCCGGTCTTCCCGGCGATTCCCTATTGCATTGACCTGATCGGCGGGCCGCGGATCGAGACGGATCCTGCCGTCTGCGTCGCTTTTCGACCCAAGGGGGCATGATGGCTCTGTTCGCGCATGGCTTCCGGCCCTTCTTTCTTATGGCCGCTTTAGTGGCGCCAGCCGCCATCGGCGTTTGGGTATTGACGCTGGCCGGCTTTGCACTGCTGGAGGGTCCGCTGCCACCGATGCGATGGCACGCGCACGAGGCGCTGGGCGGCTTCGTCGCGGCCGCCATGATCGGCTTTCTGATGACGGCGATCCCCAATTGGACAGGTCGGCGCGGTTACGCAGGCGCGCCGCTGGTCGTTCTGGCTACCCTGTTCCTGGCGGCGCGCTTTGCGATGCTGCCGGGCTCTCCGGTGCCCATCGAGATTGCGGCGCTGTTCGCCCTTGCACCGCTGCCTGCGACGCTCTTGCTGGTGCTGCCTGCTTTGTTGAAGGCCAAGGCGCCCCGGCTGTTCGGCCCGCCTGCGCTGGTGCTGGTGTTCTGGTCCGGACAGGTGATGATGCTGGCTGAAGAAGCTGGATGGTGGACGTCGCCGGGCTGGGCGGTCGGGCAGTTGCTGATGGCGGACATTGCTCTGTTGCTGGTCGTCCTGATCGGCGGACGGATCGTGCCGTCCTTCACGCTGAATGCACTACGGAAGACACCGCGGCCGGCCGAAGCCCAGCCACTGCCGGGTGTGGACCGCGCTGCGATCCTCGCCGTGGCGGCGGTTGCGGTGGTGGACCTTGCCGCGTCTGGAAGCCTTTTGGCCGGGTTGGTGGCCGCCATCGCAGCGGCGCTAGTGGCGCTGCGCCTGTCACGTTGGCACGGGCTGCGAACGCTCCGCTGGCCGATCCTGTGGGTACTGCACCTGGCTTACGCGCTGATCCCGGTGGCGCTCGCCGTGAAGGCCGTCTCGCTTCTGTTCGAGGCACCGTGGGCATCTGCCTGGCTGCACCTGCAAATGGCCGGCGCGGTTTCGCTGATGATCGTCGCGGTGATGACACGCGCGACGCTCGGGCACACCGGGAACGCGTTGGTCGCGGCACCCGCGGCCGTTGCGGCGTATGTGCTGCTCGTGGCTACGGCGCTGCTACGCGTCTTCAGCAGCGTGCCGGGGGTGGATACGCTAACTGTGCTGATTGTCGCTGCACTGTGCTGGGTGACGGCGTTTTTGTTGATCCTGATGGTGTACGCACCAATGCTTTTGGGCCCACGCGCGGATGGGAAGCCAGGGTGATGGGTGCCTGGGGGGACTAGAAGGGCGCCTGGTTCGTGTTTTTGCTCAGCCACTTGCTTCCGCCACGGCCCGGGCTCGCCAAGCGCTGGCCGCGTATGCGGGCCGCGCAGCAGGGTCACGGCCTGGCCACCGACGCGCCAATCCCCGGCGAGGGCATCAAGCGCGCCATCGCCATTGGCCAGCAGCACCTCGCCGGCGACAAAGCTGCGGCGGCGGCTGCCTTCGGACAGGATGGGCAGGGCGTATTCGAGGGCGGGCGGCTCGAGCAACCGGGCGGGATAGGGCTGGTCCGACGCCCGCAGATCGCCGGGCTCGCCCAAACAGCCCCGATCGGAGACCCGGATCACCGGCGTTGCCACGGGCAGATCCCCGGGGCGATCGGCGGCAGCCAGGGGCGCACCGGACATCATCCCGAGCGGCGCCGGCGTGGCCTCCGCGGCGGCGCTCAGCTGGGTGCCGAGTCGCAGCAGCCAGACCACATCGCCAGCGACCAATTCCGCGGGCAGCAGGATCGGGGGAGCGGGCGGCGAGGCCGGCGCCCACCATCCCGCGAGGGGGATCGCAGCCAGCGGGGCGAGGCCGATCATGCTGCCATGCTCCGCTCGATGACGAGGCGCAGGCCGCGCACCTCCTCGCGCAGCGCCTCCAGCGTGACTTCCTGCCGCTGCGCCGCGTTCTGGGCTCGGTCGCTGGCGCGATCGATCGCCCCGCTCAGGTCATCGGCAAAGCCGGGCAGGTCGAGTTGGCGGCCGCGGCGAGGCTGGTGTGGGTGGTCTCGAAGACCTGCAGCCGCACCGCATCGACCGGGACGCCGCCGGAGAGCCGCACGCCCCCGGTGATGCCGGTCGCGGTCGGCGCCGAGACGGTCGCCGGCACCGGAGCCTGCCGCCAACCCGACACCGCGCTACTGCGGGCCAAGGCGCGCCCGGAAGACTGTCCGCTCGGCCTTGGGGATCACCGCCGCGGTGGCGCCCAACCCCGCCCCGTAGCCCTGCCAGACGGCAACCGAGGCAGGCAGGACCTCCACCTCGTAGCCGGCGAGATAGGCCGAGCCGACCGCCGACCAGGACACCGCCACGGCGGCAAAGCTGCTGCTGACCGGCATGCCGGTGGTGATGCTGGCGGGGGCGGCGATCACGCCCGGGTTCGGCAGCACGACGGAGGAGCTCTCGCCGTCGCGCGCTCGTCCACCGCGGGGTGCCAGTCCCACACCGCGGCGGCCCCCTCAGACAGCGTCAGGTCGATCCCGCCCTCCGAGGAGACGCTAGCTCGCGTGGACCTGACGTAGCTATCGTACTGCCCGCACCAAGCGGAGGAACCCGGCGCCGCTCGCGCGAAGGAAAGTCAGACGTCGCCTCGTCGGCAGATCCGTCTTAGAGTTGCTCCCACGAGCGGACGCACCGCCAGCAGGAGGAGACGCAGCCATGTCCAGCAATGACCCGTCGAACACGACGCCGCCACCGCAAGCCCCGGACACGGCGGCGATTGACGCGCGGGAAGAAGACATCCCTGGTCTTGACCTCGGCCCTTATCTCGAGGGGCGGCCCGGCGCGCTGGACGCGCTCGCCGCCGAGCTGAGACACGTTTGCGAGAACGTGGGCTTCTTCTACGTAAAGAACCACGGCGTGCAAAAGCATTTGGTGGACGCCGCCTTCGCCGGCTCGGCGCACTTCCACGCGCTGCCCCTTGAGCGGAAGATGGAGATACCGCTCGACATGAACAACGTTGGCTACATGCCGGTGAACGCCAGCATGCAGCGGCACTCCAAGGTCGAGAAGGCGCGTAAGCCCAACTACAACGCCAGCTTCTTCTGCAAGCGCGACCGCACCCCAGAGGACCCGGACGTGATCGCGAAGAAGCCCTTCCGTGGGCTGAATCAGTGGCCGCGCGACCTTCCCGGCTTTCGCGAGGCCATCGTCGCCTATACCGCTGCCGCCGAAGACCTCGGTATGAAGCTCCTGCCGGTGGTGGCCCGCGCGCTCGACCTGCCGGCGGACTTCTTCAAGCCTTTCTTCAACCCGGCGCAGTTCTCCCTTCGCCTGCTGCACTATCCGCCGCGGGACGAGGCCGAGCCGGAGCAGTTCGGCACCGGCGCGCACACCGATGGCGGTTTCCTGACGCTGCTCGTGCAGGGCGGAGTGGGCGGGCTGCAGATCCGGCGTACTGACGGGCAGTGGCTGAACGCGCCGGTTCTTCCCGGCCACTTTCTCGTGAACTCGGGCGATATGATGAAGCGCTGGACGAACAACCGCTTCCTCTCGACGCCGCACCGCGTGATGAACAACTCGGGCGTCGAGCGGTATTCGATGGCCTTCTTCTTCGATCCGCACCTGGATCGCGTGCTGGAGTGCCTGCCGACCTGCACGGATCCGGCCAACCCGCCTCAATACCCGCCGATTACCTATGGCGAGTACCTCTCGGAGTTCCTGAACGCGAACTACTTCAATCGCCAGAAGGGTGCGGTCGCGGGCTAGAGCCGGGCGGCAGCGGCGAAGGCGGCCAGAAGGCTGTCGGGATCGGCGCCCTCGACGCGGGCGGCGGCGAGGATCAGTGCTTCCCGCCGTTGCACCCGGCGAGCTGCCTCGGGCAGGGCGGGCAGCAGTGCGGGCGGGAAGGCGACGGCACCGTGGCGGTCGGCATGCACGATCTCGCCTGGCGCGACGCGCATCCCGGCCACGGTGACCGGTCTGCCCCAATCAACAACGTGGCCGTGCCCGTGGCTCGGCGTGACAGTGCCGGCCAGCAGCCCAAAGCCCGCCGGCAGCAGCGGCAGGTCGCGCACTGCGCCGTCCGTCACCACGCCGCGAACGCCGAGCGTCAAGTGGACCGCTGCGTTCACGTCGCCCCAGATGCCGCCGAAGCCGATTGTCGCCGAGACGTCCTGCGCGACGAGCAGTACCGGCCCAGGGGCGGTGCGCAGTTGCTCCCAATAGGCGCGTCGGCGCCGCGCACCCTCCTCCGCGTCCCAGCCGGGTGGAGTGTCGGCTCGCACCCGCGAGGTGACGGCGCGGCCGACCATCGGCGGCTCCTCGGGCCTAGCCCAGACCATGCCCTGCGTGGTGAAGGACACGCCCGCCCGATCCGGAAGCAGCAGGTCGAGTGCGTTGCAGATCGTTGGAGTGTCGAAGCCGGCGAGTGCGGCGATGGCTTGATCTGGATCCATGGTTTCGTTCCGCGTTGACAGGCTGCGTCCCTATCCGTCTACTCCCCTCCAGCGCGGCGAGGAAGCCGGCACGCCGGGCGGTAACGGGGGAGGACATGACATGATCGAGCACGTCTTCACCGGGTCCGCCATGGAGCGCGACTACGGACATTGCCGCGCTGCGGTTGTGGACGGCTGGATCTTCGTCTCCGGTACCGCCGGCAACGACAAAGCGTCAGGCACCTTTCCGGAGAGCGTGGAGGCCCAGACCGCTTTGATGCTCGACAATCCGGAGCGCGCGCTGAAGGCTGCCGGATCGGGCTGGGAGGATGTGGTGAAGCGCACCGTCTATCTGCCCAATCCTAAAGGACACGAAGGCGGTCTACGCGATCCTGTTCGAGCACACAAAGCACCTGGTGACGCCGGCGAGCCAGGGTTTCGCGGTGACCTTCCTCGATCCTCGAGTCAAGGTCGAGATGACGCTCACGGCTCGCAAGGGCGCCGGCGCCCAGGCTGCGGCGCAGGCGTGAACCGATACAACCTGGAGGGACAGCGATGCTGAGGCGCGACATTTTCGCCGTGATGGCTGCGAGCGTCGCGGCGGCCGGCGCCGTCCCGCTGCGCGTGGCCCGCGCGCAGGGCCGCGGCACGGCGCTGATCTGGGGGGGAAATCTCTCGCGCACATTGGATCCGCACACCGTCTATGACGTGCCCTCCGCCTTCACGAGAACGAACCTTTACGACAGTCTCTTCGAGTATGCCGGCGACCCGCCGGAGCCCAGGCCGCTGCTGGTCGCGGAGATGCAGGCCTCCCAGGACGGGCGCACCTTCGACTTCGCGCTGCGGCAGGATGCGCGCTTCCACGACGGCACCCCCGTGACGGCCGGGGACGTAGTCTATTCCTTCCAGCGCATGCTGGCCCTGCGCCGCGGCGTTGCGCCTGCCTTCACCGACTTCCTGCAGGCGGAGAACGTGACGACGACGGGCCCGCATGCGGTGCGCATGGTGCTGGACCGCGCCTATGCACCCTTCCTTGCCTGTCTGCCGATGGTTGCCATCATGAACCGCCGCGTGATGGAGGCGAACACCACGAACAACGACTGGGGCGAAGCCTGGATCGCCGGCAACGATGCGGGCTCGGGCGCCTACAAGGTAGTGCCGGGAAGCTTCCGCGCGCTGCAGGCGCTGGATATGGAGGCGGTGGCGGATTACTGGCGCGGCTGGCCGCAGCCGCGGCCGATCCTGAGCGTGCTCTGCCGCCCGGTTCCGGATGACGCGACGCGCTTGCTTGCGGTGGAGCGCGGCGACATCGACACCACGCATTCTTACATCCGCCCCGATCAGCATGACCGCGTGCGCCGCGCACCTGGCTTGACGTTGGTCGAGGAGCCGCAGTTCCGCACCTTTCTGCTGCGCATGCACAACGGGAAGGCGCCCTTCAACAACGTCGACTTCCGCAAGGCGATCTCCTACGCTTTCCCCTACGACCTCTTCATCAACCGCATGCTGCGCGGCACGGCAGAGCGTAGCCCAGGACCGCTGCCGGTCAGCCTCTGGGGCAATCCGCGCGACATGCAGGGCTATCGCCACGACCCCGAACTGGCGCGCCGTCACCTCGATGCCGCGCGCCGCGCCGGTGTGGACACCGCGCGCGAGATCACCTTCACCGCCCTCGTCGGCTTCGACGAGACGGAGCAGGCCGCGCAGGTGCTGCAGAGCGAGTTGCGCCGCATTGGCGTGACCATGCGAATTCAACGCGCCGTCTGGGCGAACACCGTGACCGCGACGCAGAACGAGGAGAGCTCGCCGGAGATCTGGGCGCATTGGGGCTCCACTTACTACCTGGATCCCGACAACTGGATTGGAACCTTCTACATGCGCCAGGCCCTCGGCACGCAGCGCGGCTCGAGCTGGTACCGCGACGACGAGACGGAGCGGATGCTGCAGGGTGCGCGCGACACGCTGGATCGTCCCGAGCGCCAGCGCCTCTACGAGGCGGCATCGCGGCGGATGGTGGACCAGGCGGTGGATGTCTGGATCTATAACAGCAAGGCCTACCGCGCCGTGCGCGCACGCGTAAAGGGTTACCAGCCGGGCGTGGTGGGCGACGGGCTCGACCTGCGCAGCCTGTGGATCGAGGCCTGACGCTGCCCGCATGATCACGCTGATCCTCCGGCGCTTGGTGCTGATGGTGCCGGTGCTGCTCGGCCTGTTGGTGCTGGTCTTCGTATTGACTCGCATTGTGCCAGCCGACCCGGCAGCGATGCTGGCGGGTGAGCGCGCGACGGCGGTCGAGATCGCGGCACTGCGGACGCGCCTCGGCCTCGACCGCCCGCTTGTCGAGCAGTTCTGGCTCTACCTGCTACAAGTCCTGCGTGGGGAGTTCGGCGCTAGCCTCTACACACATCGCCCGGTCGTCCTGGACCTCCAGGAGCGTATCCCTGCGACCATCGAGCTCGCCTTTGTCACCATGCTGGTCGCGATCACGGTCGGCGTACCGCTCGGCACCGTCGCGGCTGTCCAGCGGAATGGCGTGGTGGACCACCTGATCCGGCTGACCACGCTGATCGGCCTGGCGGTGGCGAGCTTCTGGATGGCGATCATGCTGCAACTCGTTTTCAGCATGTGGCTCGATGTGCTGCCACTGCGCGGGCGGATCGCCACGGGTATGCGGCCGCCGCCCGTCGTTACCGGAATTTTCACGCTGGACTACCTGCTGGCGGGCGACCCGCGGATGGTGGGCCATGCGCTGTGGCACCTGGTGCTGCCTGTGACGACCCTGGCGCTGCCGGCCGCCGCGACCATCGCGCGCTTCACCCGATCCTCTGTCATCGAGACGCTGCAGAAGGACTTCGTGACCTGGGAACGCGCCGCGGGCTATCCTGCGCGTGTCATCACCTGGCGCTACGTGCTGCGCAATTCGCTCTCCGCCACGGTGACGCAGGTGGGGTTGCTGTTTGGCCTGTTCCTATCGGGGTCCGTGGTTGTGGAGGCGGTCTTCGGCTGGCCCGGACTGGGCGACTATCTTTTCAACGCGATCCTGATCGCCGACTATCAGCCGGTGCTTGCGACGACGCTTGCGATCGGCGTCATCTATGCGCTGGTGAATATTGCCGTGGACATGGTGCAGGCGTTGATCGATCCGCGCGTGGCGGAGCAGGGCTGATGCCCCTCGCGCTCAGGCGCCTGCTGACCGATCCCTCCGCGCTGCTCGGGCTTGCCATACTAGCCCTGCTGCTCGTCTGCGCCATCGCGGGCGAACGACTGGTGCCATATCCGGACGATGCGTTCGATGCCAAGCCCTGGCAGAGGCTTGAACCGCCCTCAGCCGAGTTCTGGTTCGGCACGGACGGGCTCGGGCGTGACGTCTTCTCCCGCACCGTCATGGGTGCGCGTGTCGCGCTGCTGATCGCGCTTTCCGTGGTAGCGGGGGCGATGCTGATCGGCGTACCGCTTGGCCTGTTCGCCGGCTATCGCGGCGGCTGGGCCGGCGAGGCGGTGATGCGCGTCACCGACGTGTTCCAGGCCGTGCCGCAGCTTGTCCTGGCGCTCGCCTTCGCGGCAGTGATGCGTCCGTCCATCGGCTCCGCGATGCTGGCGCTGACGCTGACATACTGGCCGTTCTTCTGCCGCATCGTGTACGGCGAGACGCGCCGGGTAAAGTCGGGCCTTTTCGTCGATGCGCTGCAGGCGCAGGGCACGGCCACGGCGCGCATCATGTTCCTGCACGTCCTTCCCAACGTCGCGCCCGCCATCATCGTGCGCGCGACGATCGGCATGGGCGTCACGATCCTCGTCGCTGCGACGCTCGGCTTCCTGGGGATGGGCGCGGCGCCCCCTACTCCCGAATGGGGGCTGATGGTGGCGGAAGCGCGCAAGGATCTGCCGGAGGGCTGGTGGCAGTCGCTGTTTCCCGGCCTCGCGATCCTATTGGCCGTGCTGAGCTTCAACCTGATCGGCGATGCGGTGCGCGATGTCGCCGATCCGCGCCTCAGGCGCTCGCGATGAGCGGGATGGAGGTGCAGGACCTGTCGCTGTCCATCCGCACGCCGGAAGGCGAGGCGCACATCCTCGATCGCGTTTCGCTCTCGCTGCGGCGCGGCGCCGTCCTCGGGCTCGTCGGCGAGTCGGGCTGCGGCAAGTCCACGCTCGTGAAAGCCGTGTTGGGCGTGCTGCCACGCAATGCCCGCGCAACCTCCGGGCGCATCCTGTTCGAGGGTCGCGACCTACTCACGCTGTCGGAGCGCGTTCTGGCGAAGGAGGTGCGCGGCCAGCGGATGGGGTTCATCCCGCAGGACCCAGCCCTCGCGCTGAATCCGATGTTCACCGTCGGCAAACAGCTCGCCGAGATCTGGCGCTGGCATGCGCCGGAAGGCGAGGAACGCGGCCGCGCCACCGCCCGCGCGCGCATCCTCGAGCTTTTTCGCCGCGTCCGCCTGCCGGATCCGGAGCCTTCGCTGGATCGTTATCCGCATCAGTTCTCCGGCGGGCAGCGCCAGCGCGTGCTGATCGCGGCTGCGTTGCTCTGCCGTCCGGCGCTGCTGGTGGCCGACGAGCCGACCACCGCGCTCGACGTCACGACGCAACAGCAGATCCTGGAGCTGCTGGCGGAACTCACGCGCGAGCTCGGGTTATCGGTGCTGTTCGTGACACACGACTTCGGCGTGGTCAGCGCCCTCTGCGACGACGTCGCGGTGATGTATGCGGGCCAGATGGTGGAGACGGGCACGAAGCGCCAGGTGCTGGCCGCGCCCTGCCATCCCTACACTGCAGCGCTGCTTGCCTGCCACCCGGACCGCATGGCGACGCTGGCGGGCATCCCGGGCGCGGTGCCGTCGCCGCTCACGCCGCCCTCTGGCTGCCGCTTCCACCCCCGTTGTACCTTGGCCGAGGCTGCGTGCCGGTCGCGTCATGCCGGCCTCTCACCGCAGCCTGATCGGCGAGGTCTTGGCTGCATCCGCTTCGACCCTCGCCCGGCCGAAGCGGCATGAACGCGCCGCTCCTGGAAGCTCGGGATCTGTCCGTGCTGCTCGGCGGGTCACGCGGCGGTTTCACGAAGCCGCGCCTACCGGTGCGGGCGGTGGACGGCGTGGATCTCGTTCTGCGGGAGGGCGAGATACTGGGGCTTTTGGGCGAATCGGGTTGCGGGAAGACTACCCTCGGCCGAACGCTGCTCGGCCAGCAGCGCGAGAGCGGCGGGACCATCGCGCTGGATGGCCGTACCGTGTCTGGCCTCGATCCGCGCTCGGCGCGGCGGGTGCGGCACGACATCGGCTATGTTCACCAGGATCCCGGCGCCGCGCTCGACCCCTGGTGGAGCATTGGCGCCACCCTGCGCGAGGCGATGGCAGTCGGTGGCGTGGCCGACCGTGCCGAGCGCGACGCGCGCATCGAGGCGATGCTGCGCGCCGTTGGTCTCGACCCGGCGATCCAGCGCCGCTATCCGCACGAGCTCTCGGGGGGGCAGCTCCGCCGCGTCGGCCTAGCGCGCGTGCTGGTGTTGCGGCCGCGCCTGGTCATCCTGGATGAGCCGACCTCCGGCCTCGACCTCTCCGTGCAGGCGAGCGTGCTGCGGCTGTTCCGCGACCTGCGCGCCGCCTTCGGACTGACCTATGTCTTCATCTCGCACGATCTCTCGGTGGTACGGCTGATGTGCGACCGCGTGGCGGTGATGTACCTCGGCCGCATCGTGGAGACGGCGCCGGCCGCTGGACTCTTCGCTGCGCCACTGCATCCCTACACCCGGGCATTGCTCGCTGCGGCGCCACGACTTGATCCGGAAGCCGCTGCGCCCGACGTGCCGTTGCTGGTCGGCGACCCGCCCTCGGCCACGCACATCCCCGAAGGATGCCGCTTCCGCGACCGCTGCGCATATGCCGCGGCAGACTGCGCTCGCACCGACCCGCGGCCCGAGCCTGCCGCCGCAGGGCACGAGGTCGCCTGCCTGCGTTGGCGTGCCCTTGCCGAGAAGAACCCTGTCACGCCAGCGGAGGCGTGAGTCATGACCGCCCCGGTCATCACGATCGGCGTGGATACCGGCGGCACCTTCACCGATGTGGCCTGCCGCGATGCAGATGGCGTGATCCGCCGCACGAAGATCCCCTCTACGCCAGACGACCCGACGCGCGCCATTCTCACCGTGCTCGACCATGCCCGAACGGCCTGGGGCATCGCGCCGGATCCGATCGCGCGCTTTGTGCACGGCACGGCCGTGGCGACCAACGCGGTCCTTGAACGCCGTGGCGCCGTCACCGGCCTGTTAGCCACGCGCGGCTTCCGCGACGTGCTGGAAATCGGCCGCCATAACCGGAAGGATGAGGAACTCTACGCCGTCGTGCTCTCGCCGAACACGCCGGTCTTCCAGGTGCCCGGACGGCGGCGGATGGAGGTCGGTGGTCGTATCGGCGTCGATGGGGCGGAGGGGGAGCCGCCCGGCATGCGCTCTGGGTCGTGCGGGCTCGCGGTAGGGCAGCCACCGGCCGCCAGTGCCGCAACGGCGCCGGAGCCACCGGGTGTGCGGGCGTCATGCCACGGATTGCGCGTGGCGCCGTGTCCGGTCGAGTTGGGGGCCGCTCCACCGAGCCGGTCGCGAACCGCACGAAGACAGTGATCGATCAGGGTCTGCGCAACCTACAGGTAGTTGAAGATCGCTCGCCCCTCGGCCGCTTCCCATGCCCAAACAGTACGGCAGCGCTGGTGGGCGCTGGCGCGCTCGACCGGACTGCAACCCGAATAGCACACTGCTCAGGGACCGACGCGCCGGATGCTCCCCGCCAGCGTTTGCTCGTCGGCGCGCATGACCACGGCGAGGCCACGGCGCAGGCCGGTCACGTTGAGCTGGTAGTACAGCGGCACGACCGCCTGGTCGGCCAATGCCATTACCGTGGCTTCGCGCAACAGGGCCTCACGCGCGCCATCGTCGATGGTCTGCATGGCACGGTCGAGCAGCGCATCGAAGCCGGCATTCGAATAGCGCCCCCGGTTGAGCACGCCGAGGCCGCGTTGCGCGTTGAAGGTGGCGATCAGGGAGCGCAGCTGCACCGAAGCCTCCCCTGTCGGCGCGCCGGCGGCGGCGATGAAGGCGCTGAATTCCAGCGCCGAGCCACGCTGCACGAAGACCGACCAGGGCATCACTTCCACCCGCGTGACGATGCCCACCCGCGTAAACATCTGCGCTAGCGCCTGAGCCACCCGAACATCACTGGGGAAGGCGTCGCTCGGCGCGTGCAAGGTCAGCGCGAAGCCGTCTGGGTAGCCGGCTTCGCGCAGCAGGGCGCGCGCGGCTTGAGGGTCGGCAGCAGCCGGGCGCAGTTCCGGGGTGGCGCCATAGAACTCGTTGGTGTACCGCACCCGGTTCTCTGGACACTGGATTGCACTATGCGGCGCGCCTGAAGGTTGTGTCGAGCCAAGCGGTTCGCATGTCGAACGGGCTGCGGTGGTCGTTCTT
>CANJXD010000010.1 GCA_947478535.1 Acetobacteraceae bacterium | reverse complement strand
GCCATTGGCCCCGCCGCGATTGTCGACGACGACCGGCTGCCCCCAATCCTGCGCCATCCGCTCCGCGAAGATGCGCGCGCGGATATCGGTCGCGGCGCCGGCGGCGAAGGGCACGATCAGGCGGATGGGGCGCGAGGGATAGCGTTCCTGGGCCACAGCGGGCGCCGCCGCGAGCAGCGGCAGCGCCATCAGCGAACGGCGCCGCATCACGCCGCCACCTTCTGCCGCGCGCGATACTTCCCGAGTGACCCCGCATGCATCACCCGGCCGTTCAGCCGCCGCCCGATGATGCTCTCGGCAAGCCGCGCGCATTCGACCAGCACCTCCAGGTCGATGCCCGTCTCGATGCCGAGTTCGTGGCATAGGAACACCAGGTCCTCGGTGCACACATTGCCCGCCGCGCCGGCATCGCCAGGCGCCGCGAAGGGGCAGCCGCCGAGGCCGGCCACGCTGCTGTCGAAGAAATCGACGCCCATGTCGAGCGCCGCCATCACATTGGCCGCCCCGAGGCCGCGCGTGTCGTGCAGATGCAGGCCGACGCGCACATCCGGCAGCGCATCCCGCAGCATGCCGATCAGGCGGCGCGTCTGGTCCGGATTGCCCCAGCCCATGGTATCCGCGAGGAATACCGCCGGCAGCGTATGGCCGCGCTCGGCGCAGATGCTGGCCGCGAATTTCGCCATCCCCACCACGCGCTCGGGCGGGATGTCGCCTTCGTAGTTGCAGCCGAAGGCCGTCATGATGATGGCGAATTCGGGCTTCACGCCGGCCTCGTCATACAATTCCAGCCAGCGCCGCTGCCGCTCCGCCATCTCCTGCGCCGTGCAGCCATTGTTCTTCATCGCGAAGGCGTCGGAGGCATAGAGCGAGATCTTGCCGGCGAGATCGACGCCCGGCGTCGCCTTGGCGCGATGAAAGCCCTGCTCGTTCAACCAAAGGCCCGCATAATGCACGCCAGCCTTCTTGCGGATGGCGGCGAAGAAGGCCTCGCTATCGGCCATCTGCGGCACATGCTTCGGGCTGACGAAGCTCGCCACCTGGATGTGATGCAGCCCCGTCTCGGCCAGCGCCTCCACCAGCTTCACGCGATCCGCCAGCGGGTAGATGGTCTTCTCGATCTGGAATCCCTCGCGCGGCCCTTCCTCGCGGAATTCCACGCGCTTCGGCCTGTCCGTCATGCCGCTTTCCTCCGTCTTGTCGTCGTCATCGTCACGCGTTGCCCCGTTGGCTTCAAGCCGCCGGGGTGATCTCACCGGCGCAGGCGCCGAAGCCGATGCTGGCGAAGCCGTCCCGCCGCGCGCGCGCCAACAGCGTCACCGCATCCCCATCCTCGAGGAAGCGCCGGGTCTCGCCGGAGGCCAGCGCCAGCGGGTTGCGCCCGCCGCGCGTGATCTCCAGCAGCGATCCCAGCCCCGTCTCCTCCTCGGTCGAGATCGTCCCCGTCCCGCAAAGGTCACCCGGCCGCAGGTTGCAGCCGGCGCTGGCGTGGTGCGCCACCAACTGCGCCGGTGTCCAATACAGCGCCCGCGCCTCCGAAAGCCCGAGGCGATGGGGGGGCAGCCCCTTCTCCCGCAGCCCCGGCGTCATCAGCAGCACTTCGAGTTCGAGGGTCAGCGCCCCCTCCGCCTGGTCCGCCGCATCCCACAGATAGGGCAGGGGCGCCGGGTCTCCCTCCGGCCGCGCGGCCTGCGCCACGCGGAAGGGCGCCATGGCTTCCGGGGTGATGATCCAGGGGCTGATGGTGGAGCAGAAGCTTTTCGCCAGGAACGGCCCGAGCGGCTGGTATTCCCATCCCTGCACATCCCGCGCGGACCAATCATTCAGCAGGCAGAAGCCGGCGATATGGGACGCGGCCTCGGCGATCGGGATCGGCCGCCCGAGTTCATTCCCCGGCCCGATCCAGATGCCCAGTTCCAATTCGTAGTCCAGGTTCCGCGAAGGCCCGAAGCTCGGCACCGTTTCCGTCGCCGGCTTGCGCTGGCCGTTCGGGCGACGGACCGGCGTGCCGGAGGGCACGATGGAGGAAGCCCGGCCGTGATAGCCGATGGGCACGTATTTGTAGTTCGGCAGCAGCGGGTTGTCCGGCCGGAACATCCGCCCGGCATTGGTGGCGTGGTGGATGCCGGCGAAGAAATCCGTGTAGTCGCCGATCTGCGCCGGCAGGTGCAGCGTGCAGCTTGCGGCTTCGTGCAGCAGCGGCGCCAGCTGTTGCGCGAAGCCGGAGCCCTCGACCAGCAGGGCCGAAAGCTGCCCCCGCAGCGCTGTGCGCGGCCCGGCGCCGAGTGCCAGCATGGCGTTCAGTGCGCCACCACCGGCCGCCCGCGCCGCGATATCCGCCTGGCCGCAGAACAGCCCCGCCGCCTGCGCCGCTTCCAGGTCCAGGATCATGTCCCCGATCGCAACCCCCGCGCGGGGTGCGCCACCAGGGGGGCTAAAGACACCGAAGGGCAGGTTCTGGATGGGAAAATCCGGGTGGCCGTTGGCGGAAGCCACGAAGGACCGCCGCGCGGCGTCATGCGTTTCGTCGATCGGCACCGGCATGGCTTTCCTCTGTCCTCGCGCGCAGCCTACCGGGGCTTTCCCGCCCCGCCCAGGCTTGCGCCAGACTCCCCGTCGCGCCACCCTACCCGCAAGTAACATCGGAAGCGTTCCATGAGCCTGAAAGGCCGCGCCTGCATCGTCGGCGCCTTCGAACACCCGACCCGCAAGGCGGAGGACAAATCCGTCGCCCAGTTGCATGCGGAGGTCGCGCTCGGTGCGCTGCGCGATGCCGGGCTCTCGAAGGACGATATCGACGGCTATTTCTGCGCCGGCGATGCCCCCGGCCTCGGCCCGATGTCGATGGTGGACTATATGGGCCTCGACCGGCTGCGCCATGTGGACAGCACCGATCTCGGCGGCACCTCCTACATCGCCCATGTCGCGCATGCGACGGCGGCGATCGCGCTCGGCCGCTGCAACATCGCGCTGATCACGCTCGCCGGCCGCCCGCGCAGCGAGGGGCAGGCCACCGGCACCGCCGCCCGCCCGCAGACGCCCAACGTGCCGGATGACCAGTTCGAGATCCCCTTCGGCAAGACCACCGGCACCAGCTACGCGCTGTGCGCGATGCGCCACATGTACGAATACGGCACCACCTCCGAACAGCTCGCCTGGATCAAGGTCGCCGCCAGCCACCACGCCCAGCACAACCCGCACGCCATGCTGAAGAAGGTGGTGACGGTGGAGGATGTGGTGAATTCGCCGATGGTGGCGGACCCGCTGCATCGCCTGGATTGCTGCGTCATCAGCGATGGTGGTGGCGCGCTGATCGTCACCCGGCCGGAGATCGCCCGCAGCCTGGGGCGCCCCATCGTCACGGTGCGCGGCACCGGCGAATCCGTGCAGGGCCAGTTCGGGGGCTACCGCTCCATCACCTCCTCCGGCGCCCAGTTCTCCGGCGCGCGGGCCTTCGAGGAAGCCGGCGTGACGCCCGCGGACATCCGCTACGCCAGCATCTATGACAGCTTCACCATCACGGTGCTGATGCAACTGGAAGACCTCGGCTTCTGCGCCAAGGGCGATGGCGGAAAATTCGTCTCCGATGGCAACCTCATCAGCGGCGTCGGCAAGCTGCCCTTCAACACCGATGGCGGCGGGCTCTGCAACAACCACCCCGCCAATCGCGGCGGCATGACCAAGGTGATCGAGGCCGTGCGGCAATTGCGTGGCGAAGCCCATCCCGCCGTTCAGGTGCGGGATTGCGGCCTGGCGCTCGCGCATGGCACCGGCGGGCTGCTTGGCCACCGCCACGGCAGTTCCACCCTTATCCTGGAACGGGAGTGACCTTGATGGCCGAGCGCCTTTTCGCGGCCCCTGTTGCCGACCCGATGACGAAGCCGGTGTGGGACGCTGCCCGCGAAGGCCGGCTGCTGATCGGGCTGTGCCAGGATACGGGCCGGCATTTCTGGTACCCCCGCGGCGTGTCCCCCTTCACGCTGTCCACCAATGTCGCGCTGGTGCCCGCCAAGGGCACGGGCCGCATCTACAGCTACACCGTGATGCGCGGCGCCCATCCTTTCGCCGCCGCCTATGTCGAGCTGGATGAAGGCCCGTGCCTGTTCACCAACATCGTCGATTGCGACCTCGACGCGCTGCGGATCGGGATGGCGGTGCGGGTCGTGTTCAAGCCGAGCGAGGGGGAGGGGCCGCCGGTGCCCTGCTTCACGCCGGTCTGAGGGCGAGTAGCTCGGGGGGATCACTCGGCGGCTGTCAGCAGCACCGGGGTAGCGCGCTGAGGGCGCTTCCTCGGGCGCTTCCTCGGGCGCTTCCTCGGGAGCTACATCCCCGGCGTTACATTCCGGGTGGGCGCAGCAGCGGGTTGGCAGTGCGGTCCGTGCAGGCCTGCGGGTTGCCCCGGCAGGCGGAGGCGGCGGAGGTCGCCACCTGTTCGGTCGTGCAGGCGCAGAGCACCGCCAGCGTGGCCAGCAGCAGCAGCTTCCGGGCCATCGTGCGCCTCAATTGAACAGCGTGGAGACGGAGCTCTCCTCGCTGATGCGCTTCATTGCCTCCGCCAGCAGCGGCGCGATGGTCAGCTGCTTGATGTTGCGGCTGACGCGCACGGCCTCGGTCGCCAGGATGCTGTCGGTGACGATCATGTGCTCGATTGCCGCCGCGCCGACGCGCGCCACCGCGCCACCGGAGAAGACGCCGTGCGTGACATAGACGCTGGCCGATTTGGCGCCGTTCTTCAGCAGCGCATCCGCCGCGTTGCACAGCGTGCCGCCGCTATCGACGATGTCGTCCACCAGGATGCAGTGCCGGCCCTCGACCTCACCGATCACGTTCATCACCTCGGAAACACCGGCGCGGGGGCGGCGCTTGTCGATGATGGCGAGGTCGGTGTGGATGCGCGCCGCGATGGCACGGGCACGGACCACGCCGCCGACGTCGGGAGACACGACCATCAGGTCCCGTCCGGCGAAGCGTTCCTGGATATCCCGCGCGAAAAGCGGCGCGGCGAACAGGTTGTCCACGGGGATGTCGAAGAAGCCCTGGATCTGGGCGGCGTGCAGATCCATCGTCAACACGCGGTTGGCACCCGCCGCGGTGATGAGGTTGGCCACCAGCTTGGCCGAGATCGGCGTGCGGGGACCGGACTTCCGATCCTGCCGGGCGTAGCCGAAATACGGGATCACCGCCGTGATGCGCCGCGCGCTGCCGCGCTTCAGCGCGTCCAGCATGATCAGCAGTTCCATCAGGTTGTCATTGGCGGGGTAGCTCGTGGATTGCACCACGAACACATCCTCGCCGCGAACATTGTCATGGATCTCGCAGAAGATTTCCATGTCGGCGAAGCGTCGTACCGACGCTTGCGTCAGGGCGATGCCGAGCGCCGCGGCGACCGCCTCGGCAAGCGGGCGGTTGCTGTTGCAGGCGATGATCTTCATGACGGGTGCGGACCCCTGGCGGAGAAAAGGGTGCCGCAGCGGAAACGGCACCGCCGCCGGCGGCGGGTTGGTAGCAACGGGCTGGTTTTGTGTCCATCGCGCCCGGACGTCATCGGGCTGTCATGGACGCATGGCGGCCCTGCCCCATGAAAATCCGGCCGATTCAGCGCCGCCGAGCCCCAGAGGGTGCGGCCGCGGCCGGGGCTGGCGCCGGGGTAGCGGCAGCCGGAGTCGCGGAAGTTACCGCCGGCTCGGGCACCCCACCGGCATTGACGATCACGTCGCGGACGCCACCGGCGGCTTCTTCCGCCACCACATAGGCGACATCACCCCACAGCCCGTTGAGCGAACCGCCCGGCACCTCGTTCAACTGGGCGACGCGGCCGAGATCCTCGCCATCCCGCCGCGACACGGTCCAGACGATCTCGACCCGTTGCTGCCCACGCGCTGCCTGGGCCATCGTCACCTCGCCGGAGACGGCGTAGTTGGCGCCTTCCGCCTGATCCTGCACCTGGAAGCCATAGACTGCGAGCTTTTCCCGCATCCGGGTCGTCAGGCTGCGATTGCCGTCGCCCGGTGCGCCGCGCACCGGCAGCAGCCGCAGCACCGGCGGGCCGGACCCGGCCGCGCGCTCATCGCCCGTGCGGCGCTGGGCGTCGATGCGGGATAGCAATGTCGCCAGTTGCGGGGCGGCATCGGCGGCGGCGCGGGTGAACACGGCCTGATCGCCCATCGCCCAGTCCCGCGCCGGAATCGGCCGGCCGACCAGCATGCCGAGCGCCCTGCCATCCGCGTCCCGCAAGGCGTAGCGGGGCACGACATTGCTGCCCTCGGCCTCGACACCGAGCACGAGTTGCCAGTCCAGCGGCAGCGGCCGCCCGGCCACCACAGGCACGTCATTCGCCGCAAGCGCCTCCGCCACGGTGCGGGAAAAGGCGGCCGATTCGGCCTCCGTCAGCAGCGCCTGGTTCGAGGCGGGGATGACGATGCGGTAGCCCGGCGGCCGCCGGAGTTGGCGCGCCACCTGCCCTGGCCGCCCCCGGAAGGGCTGCGGCAGGTCCCCACACCCCGCCAGCAGCAGGGGAGCGAGGAGCAGGAAGCGCCTAGAGGAAGACACAGGAGGCCAGCATTGCGATCACGATCATCACCAGGAACATGAAGAGGTAGGGCATCTCGTCACCAGGGGAGCGTCACGAAGGGGTCAGCGCGGAATGGCGATGGCGGAAAGTTGGTGGCCGATCGGGCCACCGCCAGCCAGTGTAGACCGCCGATGGCTGAAGAAGTGCGTTTCCTCGGCCAGCGTGTCCTGCCCGATCCACCGGGCGGAGGCCACGCCCGTCGCCCTCAGCCGCGCCACGCAATAGCCGGGCAGGTCGAACTGCCAGCGATCCTCACGTTTCCCCGGCGCGAAGAAGCCCTCATCCCCCGCGCCGGCCGCCAGCACGGCCTCGCGCAGATCGGGGCCGACCTCGTAGCTCGCCTGGCCGATGCAGGGGCCGACCGCGGCAGCGATCCGCGCCCGCTTCGCGCCGAGCCGTTCCATCGCCGCGATCGTCGCCTCCATCACCCCGGCGACTGCGCCCCGCCAACCCGCATGGGCGGCGCCAGCCACCCCGGCCTCGGCATCGAGGAACAGCACCGGCGCGCAATCCCCGGTGACGATGCCGAGCAGCAGGCCCGGCCGGTCCGTTACCATCGCATCCGCCACCGGGCGCGCATCGGTGCCCCAGGGCTCCGTGGCCTCCGCGACCGCGATACCATGCACCTGCGTCAGCCCGAGCAGCGCCGTCGCTGGTAGCCCCAGCGCATCGGCGGCCCGGGCGCGGTTCACCGCCACGGCTGCCGCATCGTCGCGGCCGGAGAGCGAACAGTTGAGCGCGGCGAAGCGGCCGGAGGAGACGCCCCCCGCCCGCGTGAAAAAGCCATGCGGTGCGGCGAGGCCGGCGGTCAGGAAGGGCGGCGTCATCGCGGCTCGGGGCTTCTCAAAGCGGGCTCCTCGAATCCGGGCAGGCTGCCCAGGCTGGGATGGCAGATGCCTGGATCGCAGAGCGCGAGCACCTTGAACAGCCTTCCCATGCCCTCCGCCGTCACCAGCCGCTCCGCGCCGGACAGAATATCGCCGGCGAGGCGCGGGCGGGACTGCGCCAGCATCGCTGCCCGCGTCATCAGGCCGAGCCGTTGCAGGAACAGCCCCTGCGGCAGCGGCCCAAGCGCCACGGCGCCAGCCCGGCGCGCCACGGCGGCGAGGGTGGCGAAATCGACATGGGCGGTGATGTCGGCGGTGCCGGGCTCCGCCAGCGGGTTCACCCCGCGCTCATGCCCGCGCATCGCCTGCAGGCTGTCGCCGAAGCCGGAAGCCGCCGGGCCATAGTCGATCAGCAGCGCCGCGCCACCCTGCGCCGCAAGGCGTGCGGCGAGGGCGGTGACCAAGGCCTCCGACACTTCGCCCACCTCCTGCACCGCGCCGTCCGGGGCGGTGTCGGGGAGGGGAGGCGGGGCTTCGGCCGGGAGTTCGAGGAAGGCGCCATCGGCAACATGGCGTTCCCGCCAGGCATCGCCGCGACGGATGAACTGGCGGATCGGCAGGGCGTCGAGGAACTCATTGCCGATCAGCAGCATCGGCCCGGGCGGCAGGCTCTCCGGCGTATCATGCCATGCGGTGACGGCCTCTCCGAGCATGCGGCGCTGGCTGTCCCGCAAACTGGGGGAATTCTCCACCAGGTGCAGGCGCAGCGCGTCGCGAAAGGGGGTGGCGACATCGCCGATGGCGCGGAGCGCATCGGCCATCAGCGTGCCCCGCCCGGGGCCACATTCCACCAGCAGCACCGGGTCGGGCGAGCCCATCCGCTGCCAGACCACGGCGGCCCAAAGCCCCAGCACTTCCCCGAATACCTGGGAGATCTCCGGCGCCGTGGTGAAGTCACCGGCTCGCCCGAAGGGGAAGGCCGGGCGGGCGTAATAGGCCGCCGCTGCCCGTGCCATGAAGCAATCCAGCCTCTCGGCGGGGGACGAGGCGTCGGAAGGGGCCGGCATCAATCCTCTTTGGGTGTCAGCATCTGGCCGAGTGCCCGCAGCACGAGCCAGCCGCCCACAAGCACCATCGGCAGCGACAGCAACTGCCCCATCGTCACCCAGGAGAACAGGAAGCCGAGATGCGCGTCAGGCTGGCGGAAGAACTCGCCGATGATGCGCGCCATGCCATAGCCGCCGAGGAACAGCCCCGTCAGCAGCCCCGGCTGGCGGCGCACCACCGGCAGCATCGCCGCGTATTGCAGGAAGGCCAGGAGAAACATGCCCTCCAGCGCCGCCTGATAGATCTGGCTCGGGTGGCGGGGGTCCGGCCCGCCATTGGGGAAGACCATCGCCCAGGGCGCGTCGCTGACGCGGCCCCAGAGCTCGCTGTTGATGAAGTTGGCCAGCCTGCCGAAGAACAGCCCCACCGGCACCACGGTCGCGATGCGGTCGCCGAAGGCCAGCGGGTTGATGCCCTGACGGCGGCAGAACCACAGCGTGGCGAGGATGACGCCGAGCATGCCGCCATGGAAGGACATGCCGCCCTGCCAGACATACAGCGCCTCCCACGGCGCGGTCAGGTAGTGTAGCGGGCGATAGAACAGCACATAGCCAAGCCGACCGCCGAGGATGATGCCGAGCGTCGCCCAGGTGACGTAGTCGTCCACCTGCTCGCGCGTCGCGATCTGCGGCGCCATCGCCACCATGCGGCGCGCCAGCCACCAGCCGATGACGATGCCGGCGATATAGGCCAGCGCATACCAGCGGATCTGGATCGGGCCGAACTCGACCAGCACCGGGTCGATCATCGGGAAGGGCAGGGCGAAGAACATCGGCGTCAGCGATGCGGATCGGAGTTGAGCAGGAAGTCCCTGACATAGCGGCCGACGCCGTCTTCCAGCGTGGTGGGTGGCCGGTCGAAGCCGGCGGCGCGCAGCTTATCCATCGGGGCCTCCGTGAAATACTGGTACTTGCCGCGGAGGTCGGCGGGCATGTCGATGAACTCGATCCGTGGCGCCTCCCCCATCCCCGCGAACATCGCTCGCACCAGGTCGAGGAAGCTGCGCGCGTGGCCGGAGCCGATGTTGAACAGGCCGCTCACCCCGGGGTTGTCCAGCAGCCACAGCATCGCGGCGACGCAGTCATCGACATGAACGAAGTCGCGTTTCTGCTCGCCGTCGCCGATCCCCCCCCGGTCCGACCGGAACAGCCGGGCGGGGCCGCCGCCGCGTGACTCATGAAACTTGTGGAACACGACGCTGGCCATGCGGCCCTTGTGGTACTCATTCGGGCCATAGACGTTGAAGAACCGCAAGCCCGCCCATTGCGGCGGCGCCGCAATGCCGCGGGCCAGCATAGCCGCCGCGCGCCGGTCGAAGGCGAGCTTCGACCAGCCATAGAGGTTCAGCGGCCGAAGTGCGGCCAGCGCCGCGGCGCTGTCATCATCGGCGAAGCCCAGCGCGCCATCGCCATAGGTGGCGGCGGAGGACGCATAGAGGAACGGCACGCCACGTTCCGCGCAGGCCGCCCACAACCACAGGGGCAGGGTCAGGTTGGTGGCGGCGACGAGGTCGCCATCCGTCGCGGTGGTGGCGCTGATCGCGCCCATATGCAGCACGGCATCGATGTCGGGGGCGGTGGCCCAGAAATCGGCGAGTTGCTCAGGCGCCAGGATCCCGGCGATGGGGTGATGGGCGAGGTTGCGCCACTTCTCACGCCCCGGCTCGCCGCTGCGGAGGCGATCGACGACCATCACCTCGGCACCCCGTTCACAGAGTGCCGCGACCAGGTTGGACCCGATGAAACCGGCCCCACCGGTGACGAGATACATCGGCGGTTGTCCTCTCGCCTCGCGGCTTAATATTTCGCCTCGGGCGGGGTATAGGCCGCGCTTCCGCGGCTGGACAAGCGGCGGACGACAGGCAGAGGAGGCTCTCGATGAGCGGCGGAACCGGTGGCGGCGGCGCAGGCGGGCCCAAGCGCGGGCTGTTCGAGGACCTCGCGGGCATGGCGGGCGGCGCATTTTCCGTCCTCGCCGGCGCGCGGCAGGAGGCGGAGGCGATGGGCCGCGCCCAGGTCGAGGCGATGGTGCAGAAGTTCGAACTGGTGCGGCGGGAAGATCTGGACGCAGCCCTCGAAGTGGCGCGCCGTGCCCGCGAACAGGCCGAGGCGCTGGAAATCCGGGTCCAGGCGCTGGAGGAAAGGCTCTCCCGCCTGGAAACCCCGGCGCCGATGACCGACGGGGGCTGAGGCCCCCCGACCTGTGGGCCGTTTTGCAGACGGCATGGCGGATTCTGTCCACAACTGTCTGACAGCCTTCCCAAAGCAGCACTTGCGGCGCCATTTCGCAGTTGCGTAATCTAGCCCTGGTAGCGATTCGGAGAGGCTGACCCCAATAGGCAGTGGTCGGTCGCCGACTGGGCGAAGGAGATGCCGCGATGTCCGCATTCCTCGGCTACGAGCAGAAGGAGCGATCCGGCAATCCGCTGGACGTGATCGAACAGATCGTCGCGGCCAATGACTGGGTCTTCGAACGCCGCTCGGATGGCGAGATGGCGGCCGAAGCGCCGGGCAAGTGGTGCGACTACGCGCTGTATTTCTCCTGGTCGCAGGAGATCAGCGCCATGCACTTCTCCTGCGCCTTCGACCTGAAGGTGCCGCCGGGGCGGCGGGAGAAGCTCTATGAACTGCTCTCCCTGGCGAATGAGAAGCTGTGGATCGGCCATTTCGGGCTCGACAGCGATGATGGCGTGCCGGTGTTCCGCCATGCCGTGCTGCTGCGCGGCGCCCCCGGCGCCTCGGCGGAAAGCCTCGAAGACATGGTGGATATCGCCATCACGGAATGCGAGCGCTTCTTCCCAGCCTTCCAATTCGTGCTCTGGGGCGGCAAGCCGCCGGCCGATGCCCTGCAGGCGGCCATGCTGGACTGCGTCGGCGAAGCCTGAGGGCACCCTTGCCCGATAGGGGCTGTGTGGGGGAAGTTGCGGGATGACCGACACCCTTCCCCCCCTGCTTCTCATCGGCTGCGGCAAGATGGGTGGCGCCATGCTCGCGGGCTGGCACGAACGTGGCCTCGGCCCGACTATCGTCGTCGATCCCTTTGCCGCCGGCCCGATCGCGGGCGTGACGCTGCTGCGGGACGCCGCCGAGATCCCGGCCGGCTTCGCACCGGCGGCGGTGGTATTGGCGACCAAGCCGCAGGAAGCGCCGGCGACCCTGCCGCTCTACGCGCGCTTCGCGGGCTCCGCCGTCTTCGTCTCGATCATGGCGGGCAAGACGGTGGCCTTCATGCAGGGGCTGCTTGGCGCCAATGCGGCGGTGGTGCGCGCCATGCCGAATACCCCGGCCGCCGTCCGGCAGGGATTCACGGTCGCTTTCGCCGCCGCCAGCGTCTCCGCCCCGCAGCGCGGGCTTGCGGATACCCTCCTCGGCGCGACCGGCGAGATCGCCTGGGTCGAGGAGGAAGGGCTGCTGGACCCCGTGACCGCGGTGTCCGGCGGCGGCCCGGCCTATGTCTTCCTGCTGGCGGAACTGCTGGAACGCGCGGCGATCGAACAGGGCATCCCCGCCGATCTCGCCCGGCGCATGGCGCGCAGCACCGTCGCCGGTTCCGGCGCCCTGCTCGCCGCCAGCGCGGAGGATGCGGCGCAGCTTCGCAAGAATGTCACGAGCCCCAAGGGTACGACCGAACGCGCCCTCGCCGTGCTGATGGAGGAGACGGCCTGGCCGGAGCATATCTCTCGCGCCATCGCCGCCGCCACGGCGCGGTCCCGCGAACTCGCGGGGTAGCGTGGGCTGGCGCGGGGCAGCGCCCTGCGCGGCCGGCGAAGCCGGCCGAGGCCGCGAATGCGGCCCGCTGCAAGTGCGGCAAAGCCAAGCCCACGGAGCGGGTGCCCGGCGGCTGAGGGCATGGGCACCAAAAAAAAGCCATTGGCGGGACGGCCCGGCGACCCCACCATGAGGGTCATGGACATCCCCGCCTCCCCCGACGCCCGTATCCTCGATGCCCTGTTCAGCGTGATCGCAGATCATGGCTGGCGGGGTGTCACCGTCGGCCGGCTCGCCGCCGCCTCCGGCTTGCGGGGAGCCGAACTGGTTCGGCGCTTTCCCTCCCGGCTCGACCTGCTGCGCCTGCACGGGGAGGTGGTGGCCGATACGGTGGCGACCGGCACCGTGCCCGGCCAGGGCGGCACGCCGCGGGACCGGCTGTTCGATGTCGTGATGCGCGGCATCGACGCGCTGGTGCCTCATCGCGCCGGCATGCTGCGCCTGCAGCAGGATATGTGGCGGGATCCGGTGCTGGCCGTGGCGTTCGGTCCGGTGCTGCACAAGGCGATGAAGCGCTTTCTCGAAGCGGCGGAACTGGATGCGACCGGCCCGCTCGGCAATCTCCGCGCCGCCGGCCTCACGGGTCTCTGGTTCGGCGTCGTTCGCGCCTGGTCGGCCGATGAGACGCAGGACATGGCGCCCACCATGGCGGCCCTGGACCGGCTGCTGGACCGCGCCGAACAGACCGCGCGCAGCCTGAAGCTGGAGCCCGGCGACCTCGCCGCGCCGCCGTCCGGGGACGTCCTGTAGCAGTCGCTTATCAATTTTTGTGCAGTGCACAAAAAACACTTGGGATGCTGGGGTGAGGGGAGTATGAGTGCGCCCAACAACCCTACCCCCAAGCGAGGAGCGCTGATGATGTCCGACCGTTTTGGCATGAAGCCCGATGAGATGATGAAGATGCTGTCGGAGTTCCGCATGCCCGCCATGCCGGACCTCGAAGGTCTCGCCCAGGCGCAGCGCCGGAACCTGGAGGCACTTTCCGCCGCCAACCGCGTGGCGCTTGAGGGTGCGCAGGCCGTCGCCCGCCGCCACATGGAAATCATGCAGGCTTCCATGGCCGAAATGACGGATGCGATGCGCGCCATGACCGGCACGGAGGCCCCCCAGGCCCGCGCCGCCCGTCAGGCGGAGATGCTCAAGGGCGCCTATGAGAAGGCGGTCTCGAACATGAAGGAGGTCGCCGACCTCATCCAGAATTCGAATTCCGAGGCGCTCGGCCTGCTGAACAAGCGCTTCGCCGAGGCGATGGACGAGGTGAAGACCCTCGTCGCCAAGGGCGCCGGGAAGTAGTCTTCCTCAGTCCAGACTGACTGAAAAAGCCCCTTTCCGCGCCAGCGGGAAGGGGTTTTTCATTGCAGCGGCTGTTCTCAAACCGGCAGCCGCACCCGCGCCCGCAGCCCGCCGAGCGGGCTTTCCTCCAGCACGATCTCACCGCCATGTGCCCGCGCGATGTCCCGCGCGATGGCGAGGCCGAGCCCCGTACCGCCGGCGGACAGGGTGGCGAACGGCCGGAAGGCTTCCTCCCGCTGCGCGGCGGGGATGCCCGGCCCGTCATCATCCACCGTCACCTGCGCCCAGGCGCCCGCTTCGGCGCGCGGCATTTCGAGGACACCCACGGCGATGCGCCCGGCGTGCTTGCGGGCATTGTCCAGCAGGTTCGCCAGGCAGCGGCGCAGCGCATCCGGGCGCAGCGGCAGCACCAGCGCCTCCGGCGTGTCCACCGTGATCGTCGCGCCATCCCGCCGCGCCTTCTGCGCGACATCGCGGACGATGGAGACGAGGTCCGTGGGCCGCGCCTGTTCCTGCCCCTCGCCACGGGCGAAGGAGAGGTAGGCCGCGACCATCCGCTCCATCTCCTCCACATCCTCGACCAGCGCGGCGATGTCATCCTCCTCCTCCTCCGTCCGGGGCAGGACGGCGAGGGCGAGGCGCATGCGCGTCAGCGGCGTGCGAAGGTCGTGGCTGATGCCGGCCAGCATATCAGTCCGCTGGGCGACGAAGCGGCGGATGCGTTCCTGCATGCGGTTGAAGGCGGCCGCGGCCTGGCGGACTTCCTGTGCGCCCTCCGGCTTCATCGCCCCGATGTCGCGGCCGAGCCCGAAGGCTTCCGCCGCGCCGGCCAGGCGACGGATGGCGCGTACCTGGTTCTTCATGAACAGCGCGGCGACGCCGAACAGCAGCAGGGAGGAACCGACCAACCAGATGAAGAACAGGTAGAGCGTGCCGGTGAACAGCCGCTTGCGCGGCGCTTCCACATGCAGCACGCCGTCCGGCATCTGGATGCGGATGATGATGCTGCGGCGGTCTGACTGCCAATCCGCGTCGAAGGGCCGGCGCACGCGTTCGGCCATGGCATTCGCCAGGTCCTCCTCCAGCGGCAGCAGGGGGAGGGAGGCGGCGCGGTCCGGGGTGCGGCCGAGCGAGGCGCCTTCCTCGAAGGCCATGTTGAGGTCGAGCCGCCAGGTGCTTTCGCGAAACAGCCAGGCGCGATCCTCCGGCGCCGGGTGGCGCTGCATTTGCTCGATCACCATGCCGATCTCACCGGCGACGCCGCTGGCGAGGCGGCGGGAGATCACATCGAGATGCCCGCCATAGAACAGTTGCAGCGCGATGCCCTGCAGGATCAGCAGCGGCAGCAGGATGATCAGCAGCGATCGCCCGAGCAGCCCGCGCGGGACCAGGGCGCGGAAGATCCGCTCGAAGGTGGCGGAGGACAGCATTCAGGCGCCCGGCCGCAGGACGTAGCCGCGATGCCGCACGGTCTGCACGAAGCGAGGCTCCCGTGGGTCGGGCTCGATCTTGCGGCGCAGGCGCGTGACCTGCACGTCGATGGCACGCTCCCCGGCTTCGGGGGTGCCGAGGGCGTTGGCGATATCCTCGCGGCTCAGCACCTCGTTGGGGCGCTGGGCGAGGGCGAGCAGCAGCGCCTGTTCGCCGCCGGTCAGCCGCACCACCCCTTCCGGCCCGCGCAATTCGGCGCGCTGCGGGTCGAACCAGCGGCCGCCGAGTTGCACCGGGCCGTGCGTCGACTCGACGATCGGCGGCGGTGCGGCACGGCGCAGGATGGTGCGGATGCGCAGCGCCAACTCGCGCGGGTCGAAGGGTTTGGCGAGGTAGTCATCCACCCCCCTCTCGAACCCCGTCACCCGGTCATCCGGCGCGCCGCGCGCCGTCAGCATCAGGATGGGCACTTCCTGGCCGTCCCGGCGCAGGCTTTCCGTGAGTTCCAGGCCGCTTTCGCCCGGCATCATCACATCCAGCACGACGAGGTCGAAGCTGACGGATGCCAGGGCGCGCCTCGCGGCGGCGGCATCCGCGGCGGCGGTGACGCGAAAGCCCTGTTCGGTCAGGAAGCGCTGCAGCAGAGCGCGCAGCCGGGCATCGTCATCGACGACGAGGAGGTGCGGCGCATCGGCACTCAGGCTCATCGGGCATTCTCCGCCGGCCCTGCTTCCAGTCGGTCCACCGCGCTGCGGGCGTCCTCGCCCATCAGCCCGCGCATGACGCGGCGGAAGCCCTCCACAGCCTGGGGCCCGGCCTCCCGATAGGCGCGCATCACGGTATCCCGCTGGCGTTCGAACAATTGGCGTTCCAGCGCCGCACCCTTCGGCGTCAGCGACAGCAGGCGCTGGCGGCGGTCGGATTGGCCGGGGGATTGGGTGACATAGCCATCCTCCACCAGCGGCGTCAGCACCCGGCCGAGCGACTGCTTGGTGATGCCGAGGATGCCCAGCAGATCCCCCACCGTGATGCCGGGGCGGCGGCCGACGAAGTGGAGCACGCGATGATGCGCGCGGCCCATATCCATCTCCGCCAGCATGGCGTCCGGCCCCGCGGTGAAGTCGCGGTAGCCGAAGAAGAGCAGGTCCTGCGCCAGGCGCAGCTCCTCCTCCCGCAGGAACAGCAGGTTGCGACCAGCAGTCCCTGTCGCGCCCGGCCGGTCATCCAGCCCGGTGCGCGGTGCGGTGTCAGGCTCCAGCGGCATGGCTGGTCTGCGCTCCCATTGGACGGCGTTCCTCGAAAATTGCGTCAGTATTATTGACGTATCTGGCGGTGCGATCCTAGCCTCTGACCCGCACACCCCGTGTTTGTCCCGGATATAGGGCAGGGGCGTGGCAAAAGTAGCAACTCGACGGCCCAATCCGGGGGGGATCGTCGCGATGAGGATAAAAACGCCATGGCGCTGCTGCCTTTTGACGACCGGGACGGCTGGATCTGGCTGGATGGGGCCTTCGTCCCCTGGCGGGACGCGCAGGTGCACGTGCTGACGCATGGGCTGCACTACGCCTCCGCCGTCTTCGAGGGGGAACGCGCCTATGCCGGCCACATCTTCCGGCTGCGGGAGCATACGGAACGCCTGATCGGGTCCGCCCGCATCCTCGGCTTCGAGATCCCCTTCGACGCGGCGACCATCGATGCGGCCTGCGTGGAGACGCTGGCCCGCAACGGGCTGACGGAAGGCTATCTCCGCCCCATCGCCTGGCGCGGGTCGGAACAGCTTTCTGTCGCGGCGCCGGACAGCCGCATCCACTTGGCCATCGCCTGCTGGCCCTGGCCGAACCTGTTCGGCGCGGCGAAGGAGCAGGGCGTGCGGCTGACCTGGGCGCGCTGGAAGCGCCCGCATCCCGAAACCGCGCCCACCGCGTCCAAGGCGGCCGGTCTCTACATGATCGGCACGCTGGCGAAGCACGAAGCCTCCGCCGCCGGTTTCGACGACGCGCTGATGCTGGACTGGAAGGGCGATGTCTCCGAGGCGACGGGCGCCAACGCCTTCTTCGTGATGGAGGGCGCGCTGCACACGCCGACGCCGGTGAATTTCCTGGACGGTATAACCCGCCGCACCGTCATGGCCCTGGCGCGGCGCCGACAGATCGAGGTGGTGGAGCGTACAATCGCCGCCGCGGAGCCGGCGCGGGCGGAGGAGATCTTCCTCGTCGGCACCGCGGCGGAGGTGACACCGGTACGACAGCTTGACGATACGCTCTTCACGCCGGGCAGGATCACGACGATGTTAAGGCAGGACTATGAGGCGCTGGTTCGCCAGCCGCCCGAAGAAGTGGCGCGCCTGATCGGCTGAACGATCGGACGCGGGGTGAGGGAAAGAACGGAATGGCCCTGCGACTGCGGGGCGCGCGGTCCGCCGATGCGGACGCGATCGCGCGCCTGCATATCGCGTCCTGGCGCGACGCCTATCGCGACGTCCTGTCGCCCGGCTTCCTGGCCGGGCAGATCGAGGATGCGCTGGGCACGCATTGGGACCAGGTGCTGGGCGGTCGCAGGCGGCCCGGCGCGGTGATCGTGGCCGTCGCCGGGCGCGACCTCGCCGGCTTCGTCGCGGCCTGGCGGGATGGCACGAATTGCCACATCGACAACCTGCACATCCGCCCCGGCATGCGCGGTGCGGGCATCGGCCGTTCCCTGCTGGGCTTCGCCGCGCAGCGCCTGCACGACCAGGGGGCGCGCACCGCCGATCTCTGGTGCTTCGCCGCCAACCCGGGCGCGCTGCGCTTCTATCGCACCCTGGGCGGGGAGGTGGGGCCGGTGGTGGAGCGGGAGACCTTCGGCCAACTGGTCCCCGAACGCCATGTGGCCTGGCCAGCGATCACCGCCCTGGTGGCCGCCTGCGCGAAGTGACCCCTTGGGCCGGCGGGGCAGTTTTTCGTTGCAGGCGCCGGCATCTTTTGGCAGGGTGCCCCCTCTAGAACATAGAGAGAACTTCGATGACCGTCCGGGAGGTTGCCGAAGCCTTTGCCGCGCTCTGCAAGGCCGGCCAGCATGAGGAAGCGGGGGATCGCTTCTGGGCCGATGAGGTGGTGAGCCGGGAGGCGATGGAAGGCCCGATGGCTGAAGTCCGCGGCATCCAGGCGGTGAAGGGCAAATCCACCTGGTGGTATGAGAACCACATCGTCCATGAGGCGACGACCGAGGGCCCCTTTGTCCATGGCGACCAGTTCGCGCTGCGCTTCAGCATGGACATCACCGCCAAGGCGACCGGGGAACGGGTGAAGATGGCCGAGATCGGGCTCTACACGGTGGTCGGCGGCAAGGTGGTGGAGGAGCGCTTTTTCTACTGAGTGCCGCCCCGCCGGGGTTCAGCCAGCGGCGTCCCGCCGTGTTTTAGCGAACGGCGTCCCGCCGCGGTGCGCCAACGGCGTCCCGCCGGCGGGGAAGCAGCGCCAGACCGGCGATGATCGGTATCAGCCAGGCAATCCGCGCCTCGTAGCGCAGATGCGGCTTGGAAAGTGCGCCGGTGGCAAAGGCATTGGCCGTGATGCCAACCAGCACGCCGAGGACAAGACCGAGCCGACGCGCATCGCGCCCTTTCGCCGCGCGCCACCACGCCAGCAACGCCAGCGCAGCACCAGCCAGCAGCACTGGCCCATGCGGCCACAGGAAAGGCGCCGCCGCCGCTGGCAGCAACCCCCGAGATTGCAGCGCCGCGTCATAGGTCGCCAGTTCCTCGGCCGGGAAGGCCTCCGCGATGCGGGGGCGGAGCGCGGTGGAGAGGTGCGTATCGACCAGCGTATCCCCCGCCGTCGCCATGCCCAACTGGCGCAGCGTGTTCAGCGCCATCGCCTGGGCCACCGCGAAGGGATGCGCGCGCAGTGTTTCCGCCACGATCGCGCCGGCCTCGGGCGACAGCGCCGCGCCGCCGAGTGGGCGGGGGCTGCCATCAGGGGCGCGGTTCACCGGGCTATCCGCGTCCCAGAGGAAGGCGTCGCTGTCCATCGGCAGGCGATCCACGAAGGCGCAGAGATACCACCCTGACCCCGGGCACCGGTCCCGGATCACCGCCGCCGCCGGCCCATCCGCCTGCAACCGCGCGAGGGCGAAGGTGGCGCCATGCGCGGACAGCACGGCCCGCCCATGCGCCCAGAAATTCGTCCCCAGCAGCAGCCCGATGGCCCCCGCCAGCGGCAGCACCGTGCGCAGTACCGGCCGGACGCGCCGCGCCAGCAGCGCCACCAGCAGGATCACGCCGGCCGCCAGCGGCAGGTGCGACAGGTGCACGGCAATGCCGAGGGCAGCGAGGATCGTCAGCCACAGCGCCTCCCGCCCCGTCAGCGCATCGCGCGCAAAGCCCAGCAGCAGCAGCGCCAGCAGCACGGCGGGGGCGAAGACATCGGGCATCAGCAGGGCAATGGTGAAGGGCGCGGTGGTCAGCCCTGCCGCCGCGGCGCAGGCCAGCAGATGGACCAGCGGCCCCGCCCGCCCGCGCAGTGCCCGCTGCACCAGCCAAAGCAGGTGGGAGATCATCAGCCCCTGCGCCAGCAGCGGCCCCCAGAGCGAGATCCGCCAATGGAAGGCATGCAGCAGCGGGCCGTAGAGGTGCGGCTTGTCCCAGATCACCAGCGGGCCGGACGGCGGCGGCGCGGTCTGGTGCAGGAAGGCGCCGGTATCGCTGAACACCAGCGGATAGCCATTCAGGAAGGCCGGCCAGACCAGCATCAGCGCGCCCGTCACCACCGCCAGCACGGCGGCGATCCGGCGGATCAAGGCTGGCTCAGCCAGCGCGCGGCGGCCTCGTCATCCGTCGCCTTGGCCTCCACCCAGCGGGAATCGCCGCTGGCGAATTCCTCCCGCTTCCAGAAGGGGGCGCCGGTCTTCAGCCAGTCGATCAGGAAGGCGCAAGCTTCAAGTGCTGCCTGCCGGTGGGCGGATGCCGCCAGCACCAGCACGATGCCAGCCCCCGGCAGGATGCGGCCGACACGGTGGATGACGGTGCAGCCCGTGAGCGGCCAGCGGCTACAGGCCTGCCGCGCGATCGTCTCCAGCGCCCGTTCGGTCATGCCGGGGTAGTGTTCCAGCACCAGCGCGGCCAGCCCGTCATCGCCGCGGCAGACGCCGACGAAGCTGGCGATGCCGCCGACATCGACCCGGCCTTCGGACAGCAAGGCGGTTTCCGCCGCCAGGTCGAAGGAGGCTTCCTGCACGCGGATCCGCGGCGTCACGGCGCTCATGCGCTCAGCCCCCCGTGACGGGGGGGAAGAAGGCCACCTCGTCACCCGGCGCCACGGCGGCATCGGGCGTTGCGAAATCCTGGTTCACCGCGGCGCGCACCTGGCGCGGATCGGCGAAGGCGCTGGCATGGCCGGGGCTGCGCGTCGCGAGCCATGCCACGAGGCCAGCCACGTCCCGCACCTCGGCCGGGGGGGACACTTCCTCCTCCGCCAGGCCGATCCGCTGCCGCACCCAGGCGAAATACAGGATCTTCAAGGGAGGAGGATGTCCCTCAGTTCGGCACGACGCGAGTCGAGACGCGCCCGTCCGGCCCGATCCAGGTCTCGACATTGCCGTCCCGCGTCACGGAGCCACCGCCCTGCGGCGACACGGTGCCGCTGACGCGCCCGGCCCGACCGGTGATGATGGCGGTGCCGCCGCCCGGCGTGGTGATGACGCCACCTTCCGGCCGCGGCGGAGGTGGGGAAAGTGCGCCCGGTGCCGCCTGCATCGCCGGCGCGCGCGCGAAATCGCCCGAGGCCAGCGGCGGCTGCGGGGCCGAGGAGGAACCACGGCGCCCCGAAGGGACGCCGGGCGTCGCGATGGGGGAGGCAGCGGCCGGCGCGCCCTGGATCAGGCTCGGGCTGTAGCTCGGGATGTTGCGCATCGCCTCATCCGGGCCGCTCATCAGCGTCGGGCGCGGCGCCTCGCCTTCCGGCCAGACGTTGCCGGGCTCGGGCGTCAGCGCCTCCACGGCGGGGTTGCCGCCGCGCACGCGCTGCGCCGTCAGGCTATCGGCGGCGATGACCGTCGTCGGCCCCATGAAGGGCGCGGTGATGATGCCGAAGCCGGAACTGATCTGATCGCCCACCGAGGACAGCGCGCCACTGACCCCGCCGCTGCCTGAGCAGGCCGAGGCGAGCAGCGCAAGGCCCAGCACGGGCCCCCGCACGAGCAGGCGATGGGTGGAACGGAAACTCGGTAGGGCAGCGGCCATGTCGGCTCCCGTGGTGGCAATGGTCTCGGTGAAGATGCGCCGCAGCATGGCCAGGCTCAAGACCCAACCGGCGTTTGCGGGGCGCGGCTGCTACCGTCCTGCCCAATGGTGGTGGATGTGGGTGGATTCGTCGCCGCGACGACGTGGCGCAGTCCGGCCTGGAGGTAGTCCCACCCCGTGACCAGGGTCAGCACCGCCGCCGACCAGAGCATGATCTCCCCGATCAGGGAGACGGGCAGCCAGTGCAGCCAGACCAGGGGGGCCGCGCTGTCCCCGCCCAGCAGGGTGCCGAGCGCGCCCATCTGGAAGCCGGTCTTCCACTTCGCCAGCTTCGTCACGGGCAGGCCCACCCGCAGTTCCGCCAGATACTCCCGCAGGCCGGAGACCAGGATCTCCCGCAGCAGGATCACGATGGCAGGGTAGAGCCCGGTATCCGAAAACCGCCCCATGCCCGCCAGCACCATCAGCGCGGCCCCGACCAGCAGCTTGTCCGCGATGGGGTCCAGCATGCGGCCGAAGGCGCTGGTCTGCTGCCAGTCCCGCGCCAGCTTGCCGTCGAAATAATCGGTGATGGCGGCAATACTGAAGACGACACAGGCCGCCAGATCCGCCCAGGGTTCGCGGATGGCGGCAAAGAACACCATCAGCGGGATGGCGGCGATCCGCGACAGCGTCAGCAGGTTGGGCAGGTCGGTTGGCATGCAGGACCTCCCTTAGCAGACCGCTTCGGGGCGTGCGAGGCGGTGGACTCTAAAGGTATCGCAAGGCGGCGAAACCCAGGATCAGCAGCACGGCGCAGGTGGTGGTGACCAGGATCAGCCGCTTTTCGATGAATTCCCGCACCCCGGGGCCGAAGCGGCGGATCAGCGCCGCCAGCAGGAAGAAGCGGGCGCCGCGCGTCACCGCACTGGTCAGCACGAACAGGAAGAAATCCATCTTCGCCGCGCCGGCCGCGATCGTCACGATCTTGAAGGGAATCGGCGTCAGCCCCTTCACCAGGATGACCGCGGCACCCCATTGCTGGAACCAGGTCTCGAAGCGGGACAGCGCATCGGCATGGCCATAAGCGGCCAGCACCGGCTGGGCGATCGCCTCGAACAGGAAGTAGCCGATGAAATAGCCGAGGATGCCGCCGAGCACCGAGGTGATGGTGCAGATCGCCGCCAGTCGCCAGGCCGCGTCCGGCCGCGCCAGCATCATCGGCACCAGCATCGCATCGGGCGGAATCGGGAAGAAGCTGCTCTCCGCAAAGCTGACCAGGCCCAGCCAGGTGGCGGCGCGCGGATGCTGGGCGAGGGTCATCACCCGGGCATAAAGGGCATGCAGCAAGGGGCGGCTCTCCGCGTGGAGGGGCAGGCATACGCGATCCCAAAGCGAAGGGCTAACCCGCTACCCGTCCGAGGGGTGGAAATGGCCATAGATGCGCCGCGCCACGGCGGGACCGATGCCCGGGGTGTTCTCCAGGTCCGGCAACCCCGCATTCCTGACGCCACGCGCCGAGCCGAAATGGTTCAGCAGCTTACGCTTGATTGCGGACCCAACCCCCGGCACGTCATCCAGTTCCGACCGCACCAGGGATTTCGACCGGCCGGCGCGATGCGTGGTGATGGCGAAGCGATGCGCTTCGTCCCGCAGGCGTTGCAGGTAGTACAGGACGGCATCGCGGGGCGGCAGCTGAAACGGATCCTTCCCCGTCTGGTGGAACCATTCCCGCCCGGCATCGCGATCCGCCCCCTTGGCCATGCCGACGAGGGGAATGTCATCCAGCCCCATCTCGGCCAGGATCTCCCGCGCCGCGGAAAGCTGGCCGGCGCCGCCATCGATCAGTACCAGGTCGGGCCAGCCTTCATTCTCCCGCCCCGGGTCTTCCTTCAGGGCGCGACCGAAGCGGCGCTCGAAGACCTCCCGCATCATCGCGAAATCGTCGCCACCCCTGGGCGCGGGGGCGGGGGGAGTGCCGCCCTTGATGGCGTATTTGCGGTAGTGCTGCTTCAGGAAGCCCGCCGGCCCCGCCACCACCATCACGCCATACGCGTTGGTGCCCATGATGTGGCTGTTGTCATAGATCTCGACCCGTCCCGGCGAATCCGCGAGGTCGAACACCCGGGCGACGCCGGCCAGCAGGTCCGCCTGCGCGGCGCCCTCGGCCATGCGGCGCTCGATCGCTTCCCGCGCATTGGTCTGGGCGTGTTCGACGGCGCCGCGCTTTTCGCCGCGCTGCGGGCGGTGGAGTTCCACCTTGCGCCCGGCCTTCAGGCTCAGCGCCTCCGCCAGCAGGGCGGCATCCTCCGGATCATGCGACAGCAGGATGAGGGGCGGCGGCGGCAGGTCGTCATAGAGCTGGGCGAGGAAGGCGCCGATCACCTCCTCCGGTGGCTGTTCCGACTTGGCGTGGGACAGGAAGAAGGGCCGATTGCCGTTGTTGCGGCCGCCGCGGAAGAAGAAGACCTGCACGCAGGACTGCCCGGCCATCTGGTGCAGCGCCACCACATCGGCGTCGTTCACCCCATCCAGGTTGATGCGGTCCTTGCCCTGCACATGGGTCAGACCCCGGATGCGGTCGCGGATCGAGGCCGCGCGCTCGAATTCCAGGCGCTCCGCCGCTTCCTCCATCTCCTTTGCCAGCGTTTTTTGGAGGGTGGGCGTGCCGCCGCTGAGGAAATCTTTCGCCTCCCGCACCAGCTCGGCATAGTCGGCCTGGCTGATCCGTTCCACGCAGGGCGCGCAGCAGCGCTTGATCTGGTGCAGCAGGCAGGGGCGGGTGCGGGCATCGAACACGGTGTCCCGGCAGGATCGCAGCAGGAACACCCGCTGCAGGGCGGTCAGCGTCTGGTTCACCGCCCAGGCAGAGGCGAAGGGCCCCCAATAGCTCGCGCCCTTCCGCCTTTCGCCCCGATGCTTGGCGATCTGCGGATAGGGATGGTCCTCCGTCATCACCAGCCAGGGATAGGATTTGTCGTCCCGCAGCACGATGTTGAAGCGCGGCCGCAGCTTCTTGATGAGGTTGGCTTCGAGCAGCAGGGCTTCCGCCTCGCTCCCCGTCGTCATCACCTCCATGCTGCGGGTCTCGAAGACCATGCGCCGCAGCCGCTCCGGCAGCCGCGCAAGCTGCGTATAGGCGACGACGCGCTTCCGCAGGCTGCGCGCCTTGCCGACATAGAGCGCATCGCCCTTCGCATCGAGCATGCGATAGACGCCCGGCGAGGTCGGCAAGGTGGCCAGCGTCGCCTCGATGACGGCAAGGCCCTGCAGCGCCACTTGCGGGGGCATGGGCTGTTCCAGAGAGGGTTCCTCGGGCTCGCTCACGCGACGGTGTCACGAAAGTCGAGACGCTGTGGAAATGGCGTCAGCGGGTGCTTTACGATTGTCCACCGAAGCTGTGGACAACTCTGTGGGCGATTCGCTTTTGAAGCACGCGAAATGGCTGTCATCCGCCAGTCACACGGCATTGCCTGCGTTTTGGGCACATTTGTCAACGTGTTGATTTCATTGTATTTTGCTGGTGCGAAGGATTGCTTTCGCAGGTCAAGACCATCTTCGCCATTGACAGCGATATACCGCTCACACGGTCGTGACCTCGGTGGAAAAGTCCCCGCGCAACCCCTTCCAAACCCACGCCCTTTCACGTTCGGGTGGGTAGCGATGGCGGCATCAGCCACGCCGCCGCTCCACCACCACGCCGACACTGGCGACGTCCGGGAAGGCGTCCGGCTTCTCCACCGTCACCCGCGCGCGCTCCACCCGGGGATCGGCGAGGGCCGCCAGCGCGACGCGCTCGGCCAGTGTCTCGACCAGCAGGACGTGGCCGGAGGCGACGGTGGCGCGGGCGGTTTCCACGAGCTGCGCGTAATCCACCACGCGGCGGAAATCATCCGGGCCGACGGCGTCCGGTGCCGCATCATCGAGCACGACGAGTTCGACGCCGAGGACGATGCGCTGCGGTGCCGCCTTCTCATGCGGATGGATGCCGAGGCGTGCCATCAGCTCCAGCCCACGCACGAACACCACGCGGCGGCCCTTGTCGGCATCCGGCCAGTAGCTCATTCCGCGATCTCCGCGGCGCCGCCGGCGGGCGCCCATTGCAGGTGCTGTCCGCCATCGAGGGCGATCATCTGGCCGGTCATCGACGGCAAGGCGAGGATGGCCAGGACGCCCCGCGCCACCTCCGCCACGCTGGTGCCGTGGCGCAGCGGGACGGAGGCGCATTGCCGGTCGAATTGTTCCTGGGTCTGGCGGGGGGATGGTACGGCCGGCCCAGGCCCGATGCCGTTCACCCTAATGCGCGGCGCCAACGCCAGGGCCAGTGTCTGCGTCAGCGTCCACAGCGCCGCCTTGGACACGGTGTAGGACACGAAATGCGGCGTCAGCGAGAATACCCGCTGGTCCAGCAGGTTGATGATGACGCCCTGCGCCGTCTTCGGCAGCCTGGTCGCCAGCGCCTGGCTCAGCACGAAGGGCGCGCGGAGATTGGGCTCCAGGTGCATGTCCCAGCTCTCCCGCGTCGCGTCGTTCCATTCGTCGCGCTCGAAGGTGGAGGCGTTGTTGACCAGCACCCCGATCGGGCCGAGCGCCGCCTCCGCCAGCCCCATCATCGGGGTAACCTCCGCCTCCTGCGCGAGATCGGCGCGCAGCAGCACGACACGGCGGCCGAGCGCCGCGATCTCCCGGCCCGTGGCGGCGGCCTCCGTGGCGCTGCTGGCATAGTGCAGCGCGATGTCGAAGCCGGCTTCCGCCAACGCCAACGCGATGCCCCGTCCCAGCCGTTTAGCGCCCCCGGTGACGAGGGCGGTACGGGGAATCCGGGGGTCTATGGCAATGGCGTTGATCATCGCGCCGGGCATAGCGCGGGGCGCCGGCGAAGGCCAAGCGGTTGACCCGGTGACGGGGCGCGGGGGAAAGCTGTGGCCGCGATGAGGGAGGCGGCAATGCGCGCGATTCTGGCGATGGTGGTGATGCTGGCCGCAGGGGCGGGGACAGCGCCTCTGGCCGCGCAGGGGATTTCGATTCCTGGTCTCGGCGGCGGAGGCGGCGGCAGCCAGGGCGGCGGCATCGCCGGTGCGCTGGGCGGCGCGCTGGGCGGTGGCGGGGCGGGGCAGTCCGGCGGGCACAGCCCGGCGACGCTGTCGGCGCTGCAGGGCGTGTTCGGGCAGCAGACCCCGGAACAGAAGCGCGCCTTCTGCACCCGCGTTGCCAGCCAGGCGCGGAATTGCGGCCTGACCCTCGACATGACGGCGCTCGGCGCCTGCCTGATCCGGGGCATGCCCCCCGAGGATTCCGCGCGAGTCGCCCGGGTGGCAAACACCGCGCGCGGCAACCCGGTGGCGCTGCTGTCGGAATGCGGCGTGACGGGACGCTGATCAAAGGGGCGCGGACTACCCGGCGATGGCCTTCCGCACTTCCTCCCGGATCTCCCCCATCAGCCGCGCCTTGAGCGCGCCGAATTCGGGGGACGTCTTCATCTGCCAGTCCCGGGGATAGGGCAGGGGGACCGTCACCTCCGCCTTGATGCGCCCTGGGCGGGCAGACATCACCAGCACGCGGTTGGCGAGGAAGATCGCCTCGTCGATGTCATGGGTGACGAACAGCACGGTCTTGCGCCCAAGTCCGGCAACGCCAGACCCGTCGCCTTCCTCCCATATCTCGAGCAGCAATTCCTGCATGAGCTCCCGCGTCTGGTGGTCCAGCGCGCCGAAGGGTTCGTCCAGCAGCAGGATTTCCGGGTCGTTCGCCAGGGCGCGGGCCAGGGCGCAGCGCTGCTGCATGCCGCCGGAAAGCTGGCGCGGCCAGTGGTTGGCGAAGCCGGAAAGCCCCGTGCGGGCGAGGAATTTTTCCGCAATCGCCCGCTGTTCCGTCTCCGGCACGCCGCGCTCCCGCAGGCCGAAGCGGATGTTCTGCGCGACGGTCAGCCAGGGGAACAGGGTGTAGGATTGAAACACCATGCCCCGGTCCGGCCCCGGCCCGGTGATCGCCGCGCCGTCCAGCGCGAGCGTGCCGCCCGTCGGCCGGTCGAGCCCCGCCACGATCCGCAGCAGCGTCGATTTGCCGCAGCCGGAGGGCCCGAGGATGGCGACGAATTCGCCGGGCGAGACGGTCAGGTCGGTGGGTTGCAAGGCGAGCGTCGGCCCGGCCTGGCGCGTGGCCGGGAAGGTGCGGGTCACGCCCTCGATGCGCAGTGTCTTCCCGCTCACAGCACGGCCCAGGGAAACAGTCGCCGGTTCAGCGCCTTGAACAGGAAATCCGTCACCAGCCCGATCACCCCGATGGTGACGATGCCGAAGATCATCTG